>JAYTZB010000722.1:0-12050 GCA_043742085.1 Polyangiaceae bacterium | reverse complement strand
TGGCCCGAGGGCGATCGCGTGCCTTCGAGCGAGCGCAGCGCCGAGGTGGAGGGAGCGCAGCGCGACGTCATCGATGCCTACGTCCTCGGCCAGTACCTGCTCGACGCGCAGCATCGTGCCCTGCGCGATCACCTGAAGAGCGCGGGCGTGCGGCTCTACGGGGACCTCCAGGTCGGGCTCTCGCTGCGCGATCGCTGGTCGCGCGGGGGCATGTTCCTCGACCGCTACCGCATGGGTGCGCCGCCGAGCCGCACCAACCCCGAGGGCCAGCCGTGGGGTTACCCGGTGCTCGATCCGCGGCAGTACCAGGCGCGCTTCGCCGGGCACGTCGCGTCGAGCGCGTCGTCGGCTCCCCTCGCCTTCGTGAGCGCGCGCGTCACCAAGCTCTTCGCCGAGCTCGACGGCGTGCGCATCGATCATCCCCACGGCCTCGTGTGCCCCTGGGTCTACGACGGCGACGCGCCCGACCCCATGCTGGCCGTGGTGAACGGCGCGCGGCTGTTCGAGACGCCGGCGTCGGCGGCGCATCCGACGCTCGCGCCGCTGGCCATTGCGCGGCCCGAGCAGATCGACGCCACCGTCCCGGCTTACGACGACGAGCACGTGCACGACCTCACCGCCGCACAGGTCACCGAGTACGAGCGGATCTTCGCCATCGTGATGGACGCCGCGCGGGCCGCGGGCCGCGACGCGAACGACGTCCTCTGCGAGGTGCTGAGCACGTGCCCAGCGCCGCTCGCTTGCGTCATGGAGCGCTACGGGCTGGGACGGTTCCGCGTCACGCAGAAGGCGAGCCTCGTCGATCCCACGGACGGCTATCGCGGCGAGAACGCCCACGCGCGCGACTGGATCATGATCGGCAATCACGACACGCCGCCGCTGCGCGCCGTGATCGATCACTGGACCCGCAACGCCACGGTCGCGGCGCGCGCGACCTACCTGGCGACGCGCCTCGCGCCGAAGCCCTCCCGCCGTGAGCGCCTCGCGACGTCTCTCGCGAGCGATCCGCGGCGCCTCGCGCTCGGCATGTTCGCGGAGCTCTTCGTGGGCCCGGCCGCCAACGTGCTCGTGTTCTTCGCCGACCTCTACGGCGAGACCGCGACGTACAACGCGCCCGGACTCGTCAGCGCCGACAACTGGTCGTTGCGCGTGCCCGGCGACCACGCACGGGTCTACGAGGCGCGACGCCTGCGCGGCGAGGCGATGGATCTGCCGGGTGCCCTCGCCCTCGCCATGCGCGCGCGCGGCGACGCGTTCGTGCAGGCGCATGCCGCGCTGGTCGCGGCGCTCGAAGCACGAGCCGCCGTCAGGTTGTGACCGTCGTTGTGACCGTCAGAGAGTGAGCGCGCTCACTTGAAGCGCATGCAGCGAGCGCCGAACGCGCCGCCCTTGAAGCGCGGCGTCGTCTGCTGCGCATGGTGGTGCTGGATGCTCTGCCACTCGACGCCGTAGCCGCGATAGTCGAAGCGATTGGTCTCGCCCTTCTTGAGAACGACCTCCTGGAGATTGCCGATGAGGTCCATCCAGGGCTCGTCGCCGGCGTTCTTGCTGATGACGTCGCCGAGCACGCGACCGGGCGGCGCGATCTTGCCCGTGTCGTCGAAGTCGCGCTGCGCGACCGGCGTGTTGTCGGGATAGCCGGGGTAGTAATAGACGTTGTAACAACCCTGCGAGCCGTCGGGGAAGGTGTTCAGCGTGTTGCCGGCGCAGAGCGCGGTGGTGCCGCTCGCCTTCGACTTGCCCGGGGCGAGCTTGCCGCTCTGGCACGCTGCGCCGCCCTGGCAATCGGCGTCCGCCGCGCCGCCCGCGCCGGCGTCGTAGATGGGAGAGAAACCGTTGCCGGTGACGGCGTCGATGACCTCCGCCGTCGCGAGCTGGCCGCCGTCCCAGGCGCAGAACGCCGCGAAGAGCGCGTTCGGCGTGCAGGTCAGCGCCTTCTCGTCGAGGATCGTCTTCGGATAGGCCTTCCCGACGGCGGGATTTCCGCCGCTCGATGCCTGGATGGTCGCGTTGTCGAACCAGTAGGTCGACCACCCGAAGGCGCCGTGACCGTTGGAGCAGTTGAGCGCGTGCGCGGCGGCGTAGCCCTCACCCTCGCCACTCGCCACCGGCCAGACCGCGGGGTTCGCGTAGTACTCCGGGAACATCGTGCCGGCCCCGAGCGCGTAGTTCACGCCGGTCGCCACGGTGTAGGTACCTTGCTGCCCGGCCGCCTGCTGCGCCGGGTCGGTCGGACCCGTCGCGCGGATCCACCAGGTGTTCTGCGTGCGGTGATAGAGATTGTTCGTACCGGTGAAGTACCAGTCCTGCCCGGGGTATTGCAGGTCGACCGTCGTGTCCTTCACCACGTAGGTCCCGGTCGAGCCGGCGTTGTCGGCGGGAAGCACGTTCTCCCAGCCCTGGCTCCATCGGCTCGGACGGTGCGCCGCGAGGTACGCCTGGACGTTGGCGTCCTTCGCGTTGCCCGCCGCGTCGACGCCGCCACCGATGGCCTCGAGGAACGCGCGCATGCGGCCCGCGGTGATCTCGTACTTGTCGAGATAGACCTTCGTCTTGCCGGGCGGCATGACGGGATCGGCGTAGCCCGTCACTTCGAGAGTACGGCAGCAGTCCTCGTGACCGCTCGCGACGACGGCGCCCGGCCCGAGGTGGCTCTCGGCACCGCTGCCGACCTCGTTCGTTCCGCAGGTGTCGCCGCCGTGCTGGTTCTTGCAGCTCGGCATGTCGACGCACTTCTTCAGGTAGGTGCACGCGCCGTTGCAGTCGGTGTCGACCTTGCAGTTGAGGCCCGCCGCGCACGCCTTGAATCCCATGCCCGCGCCGCCGCAGTCGAGGTCCGTCTCGGTGCCGTTCAGGACGCCGTCGCTGTACGTCGGTGCGATGCACTTCTTCGTGTCGGCGGGGCAGTAGCCCGTCGCGCAGTCGACGTCGGCCGCGCAGGCCTTGCCATCGACGCACTTGGGTGCGGTGGCGCCGCCGCAGTCGACGTCGGTCTCGTCGAGGTTCTTCTTGCCGTCCATGTGGCTGATCGGCCCGCAGATTCCGGCGGTGCACGTGCCCACGCAGTCGGTGCTGTCCATGCAGCCCTGGCCGTCGGGGCACGGCTGCGTGTCCTTCACGCTGCCACCGCAGTCGATGCCGGTCTCGCCGCCGTTCTTCTGGCCGTCGGTATGGCTGCCCGCGGCCGGCATCGCGCACTTGCTGCCGCTGCAGAACCCGGACGTGCAGTCCTTGTCGAGCTCGCAGGCTTCTCCGTCGTTGCACTTCGGGATCGGCGCACCGACACCGCAGGTCTTGCCCGCGGGCGCCGCGCACGCCGTCATGTTGCACTGGCCGCTGCCGCAGTCGGTGTTCACGGCGCAGACGGCGCCGGTGCACTTCAGCGGACAGACGCCGCCGCAGTCGAGCCCCTCTTCGCCGTCGTCCTTCGTGCCGTTCGTGCAGCTCGGACCTGCCGTGGCGCTGTCGGTCGTGGAGCACGCCATGAGGCACGCGCCGACCACGAGAAGAGCGAGAGCGCCGGCCCGGAACGTCGCGCGACGTGCATGGTTGATCACGGCATCAAATCTGTCATGCGCAACTCGTCCACGCACGAGGAAAAGTGTGCTCCGACTTGAAACAATCGCTCGTAAAATCCCAGGTGGATCGCGCATGGACCGGTTTGGGTGACACCGTGGGTGCGGCGTCGTCATGGCTTGACGGAATCCTCGCCGTGGCCGTTCATGGTGGGATGACAGCGGCACGGATCGAGGAGCTGCGTACGCAATGGGATCGTGCCGTCGAGCGTGATCGCCCGGCCGAAGCGACGACGGCGCTCGCCGAGCTCGAGAAGCTCGAGGATGGCGAGCCTCGCTGGTCGCAGCGGCTCGGTGAAGCCTTGCGGCGTCTCGGAAAGCTTCGCGAGGCCGAGGAGGCCTTCGTGCGCGCAGCCGAGCGCTACGCCGAGAAGGGCTTTCTCCCACACGCCATCGCCATGGCGAAGCTCGTCGCGACCATGAACCCCGCGCACGGCGATCTCCTCGCGCGACTCGAGCCGAAGAAGCCCGCGCCGCCGCCGCTGCCGGCGAAGCGCGCGGCGCCACCGCGCCCGCCTGTCGTGCCGCTGCAACGCGCCGAGGACTCGAGCGTCGACGAGGTGCGCTTCACCGACTCCGAGCCGTCGACCCTCGACATCATGCTCACCGACCTCGAGGACCTCGACGTCATCGAGTCCGTTGACCTCGTGGTGTCGGAGCGCTTGCCGGAGCCACGGGAGCCGTCCATCGATCGCCTGGGCGCGATGGCCACCTTCCGGCTGTTCGCAGGGCTCTCGCGCGAGGCGCTGCTCGATCTCGCAGACGCCGCCGAGCTGGTCGAGCTCATCCCGGGCGCCATGATGATGATGCGCGATGAGCCGGCGTTCGCGCTCTACGCGATCATCGACGGCATCGCGCGGGTCACGGTCCGCGGCAGCCCCGAGATCCGGGTGGGCGAAGGTGACGTGGTCGGGGAAGGCTGCTTGCTCGACGAGGGCCAGCGCCAGGCGGACGTGCGCGCGGAGACGCCGCTGATGGCGCTACGCATCGAGAAGCAGAGGCTCGACGGCGTCACGCAGCGGCATCCGGGGATCGGAGAAGCGCTGTTCCAGCTCCTCGCGCGGCGCCTCGTGATGAACCTGATGCACGCGTCACCCCTCTTCACGTCCTTCGAGCCGCGCGTCCGGCTGGAGCTGGCGCAGATGTTCGAGGTCCGGCGCGCGGAGCCGGGCACGCTCCTCGCCGAGCGGGGCAAGCGCAGCGACGGACTCTACGTGCTGCTCTCGGGCAACGTCACGGCGACAGCGAGCGATGGCGACGAGACGCGCATCGCGCGCGGCAGCACCTTCGGACATGCGTCGCTGGTGGGCGCGGTGGGCGCCGACATGACAGTGACGGCAGCGACCGAGGCGGTGCTGTTGCGGCTGCCCGCGACGAAGTTCGGAGCGCTCGCCGCGACGTATCCGCCGGCGCTCGCGATCCTCGCGGAGAGCGCCGACGAGCCGCTCCGCGCGAGCCTCCTGCCCGAGTAGGACGTGTAGGCAGCACGACGTTCCACGTTTTCCGCGGCCCCTGACGCGGAGGAGGAACATCCAAGAGATCGCTGGCGGCGGCGCGTCCCGTTCGTAAGGAGAACGCATGAGCCTGGTCGGACACGGGAACAAGGCGATGGCTTCGAGCGTCCCAACGCAGATGCCCTCGAATCCGGCGATGTCGCGCAGACGCAGGCTCCTCGGACCCGCCGCGCTCGTCGCCACCGCCGGGGGACTCGCGGCCATGGCCGTCCACGACACCCAGTGGATAGAGTGGGGTCTGCTCGCCCTCTCCGGCGGCGTCGCTGCGGCCGGGCTCGGCCTGTCGCGGCGCTCGTTGCCGATCCAGGTTCTCGCACGAGCCACGGCATGGACCGTGCTCGTGCCGAGCGTCCTGGTCACGCTCTTCTCGTTCGCGAGCGGTCACGCCGAGTGGATGGCGGCTGCGCTCACGGCGGGCAGCGGCGGCGCGTTGCTGCTGGCGCGTCCCATGCTGAACACCGCCGAGGCGCGCGCCGACTTCGCGCCGAGCTCGTTCCGTCGCTGGCTCCTCGCGAGCGCCACCGCCTCTGCCACCTCGGGCATCGTCGCCGCGCTCATCGCGCTCGACGAGCTCCGCTGGCATCCGGCAGCGGCCATCCCGGTGGCCGGTCTCGCGCTGGCGCAGCTCGCGTCCGCCGTGGGCGTGGTGCGGATGCGCGCGTGGGGAATCTTGCTCGGCGGCCTCACCTCGGTCCTCGGGCTGATCGCCGCGCTCTTCATGCACGACGCGACCGGCTTCGCGCTCGCTCTCGCGACCATCCCCGGATTCATGATGATCCTCCCGGTGCTCATCGCCAAGCGACAGCGCGCGAAGGCCGAGGCTGCCTCGTCGTACACGCGCGTCGCGTCGCACGTGAGCTTCGACGACGCGCCGTCACGCGTGCGCATCGCGGACAGCGCGTCCGATCCGTTCGAGGACGCAGCGGACTCGAGCGACGACGCGACCGCCCACGCGCCCGCGCCGGCCGCGCGCGCCCAGGCCTGAGCCGCCCTGAGCCAACGCCCATCCGAGCCACGTTCACGCTACGATCGGCGGCGCATGGCCCCGGCAACATACGTGGTGCGACCGCAGGCGAAGCGCGCGCGCGTCATCGCGCTCGTGCTGTCGGTGGTCGCGGTCGTGTTCTCGCTCGGCTTCGGCGTCTACATCCGCCGGACCATCGCGCTCTTCGATCGTGAGGATCCGCAGCGCTACGCGCAGCCGCTCGTGATCGCGCTCGTCCTGCTCCTCGTCGCGCTGCTCTTCCGGATGGCCGCGTCGATCTGCGAGCTGTTGTGGCTGGAGCGCACGTGGTCGAACCTGCCGGAGTCACTCCGCAAGGTCGGACCGGTCGACAAGGTGACGTCGGGCCTGGTGGTCGGGCTCAGCTTCGTGCCGGGCATCTCGTGGGTGTGGAAGCTCGGTCTGATCGTCGCCGTGGCGGACGGCTTCGAGCGGATGCGCCTCACCCTTCCCTTCCGTACGCCCATCCCGCGGAGGCTCGGCCTCGCCGCGGTCATCGTGGCGTGGGTGCCGGGGCTGAACGTGTATGTTGCACCCTTCTTGTGGGAGATGTTCGCGACGCGCATCGACCGCGTCTGCGGCGAGATGCAGAGCATGCAGAGCGCCCAGGCTCAGGGCGTCGTGCAGCAGAGCGCGCCGGCGTAGTAGTCATTCGAGCAGCCGCCGTAGAACTGATCGGGCGGCAGCGTGACGTAGCCGCAGTGCGTCCAGGTGCAGGTGTTGCCCACGGGATCGGTGGGGGCGCCGCACACGTGCATCGGGAAGCCGTTGCAGGCGTAGCCGCTGCCATTGGTGACGGCGACGCAGGCGCCGGGGCCGTTGCCGAGCCATTGCAGGTAGTCGTTGGTCCAGTAGTTGAACGTCGGCTTCTTGGCGCCGGCGGGTCGCCCGTTCCATTGCGCCGCCGTGCACACGGCGGTGCCCGGGGGACACGTCTTGCCGCGGTCGGTCCACTGGCGGTGGTCGACGCAGCCCACCATGGTCGGCGAGAACACGTCCCCGACGCGCGCCGGGCCCACGCACAGGTCCTTGCAGGTGCCGCTCACGCAGCTCTGGTTGGTGGTGCAGACGTGGCCGCACTTGCCGCAGTTGGCGTTGTCGGTGTCGGTGGTCGCGCAGTACGCGGCCCCGGCATCGCCGCCGGCGCCGGCGTCCGCGTCGCACTTCGTCTGGCCCATCTCGCAGGTCTTGCTGCACACGCTCGCGGCGCACAGCTTCTTGTCCGTGGGACAGACCGTGTCGCAGCCACCGCAGTTCGCGGGATCGGACGTCGGATCGATGCAAGCGCCGTGGCAGCGCAGCGTGCCGCCGACGCAGAGGACGTCGCACTTGCCCTGGTCGCACGTCTGCCCAGGAGCGCACGCGTTCCCGCAGATGCCGCAGCTCGCGGGATCGGCGGAGAGATCGGTGCAGACCGCGCCGCACATGGCGCGAGGCGCGTCGCACGTCACTGTCTGCTGGGTCGCGTCGCCGTCGAAGGCCGCGGCGTCCTCGATGAGCGCGGCGGCGCCGTCGCTCGGATCACGAGAGCGCACGGCCGCGGCAGGGCCGCTGGCGACCACGTCGAACCCGCACGCGACGTGCAAGGTCACGGCCGCGCAGCACGTGACGAGCACCGCGACCGCGGCGAACGGAGCGCGGAGCCGGCGTCCGCGCCTGCGTCGTTCGCGATGGGCTCGTAGAGGATCACCCACGCGACAAGAATAGGCCGGCGAGCGCGCTGGTCAAAGGAGCTTCACGAGGGCCTTCGCCGGAGCACCTTGTCGTTCTTCGACGGAGCCTTCGCATTGGCGATGGATGGTGCGGCGGCCTCCTCGAGGAGCCGCTTGACGATGGTGCGATGGCAGCGGGCCGGATCGACGCAGGCCGACGAGCAGAGGAGCGTGATGGTGTCGCCCTTCCGCAGGTGCGCGGCGAACCCTTCGATCCAGTAGCGCTGCGAGCTCACCTCCTCGAGGAAGCGCCGCTCGTACTCGGCGAACTCGAGCGCGGGCCCGGTCTTGCCGTAGGCGGCGGCGTGGAGCTCCTCGCTCGGGCCGAGGGCCTTGCACCACGCGTCCCAGGTCTCCTCCGACCTCGGGACGCCGCGCGGGCGATAGCGACAGATGAGGAGGCGATAGCCGTCGTCGTCGTCCTTGGGGTCGTTCCAGCGCTTCGTGCGAACGGGCACGAGGGAAGCTTGGCGCGCGCAGGCGCGCGACGCGAGCTCCGCCGTGGCAGCCGATCGCCCCGTTGCGCCGTCGCGGCGCGTGCGGCGGGTCGCCAGCTGGGCTACGGAACGAGAATGTCTCGCGCCGCTCACACGCACGCGGCGCGCTTCTACGTGGCGGTCGCCCTGGGTGTCCTCGCCGTGAGCGCGGGGGTGCTCTTGCGCGGGCGCTGGCGCGATCTCGGGCATCCGGCAGTGGCGGGCGAGCCGGGAGTAGCCGCGACCGGGGCCGTCGCCGACTGGTGCGCTTCGGGGCTCGAGATGATCGCTGGCGGCGGCTGCTTCGCGCTCGCGCCGGAGTCGAACGGCAAGCCGCCCGCACTGCTCGTGTATCTGCACGGACGCTACGCGCCCGAGACGGCGGCCGACGAGATGGAGCGGCAGTCCCGCGTGGCGCGCCTGGGAGCTGCGCGTGGGTACTCGGTGCTGACCCTGCGCGGAAAGCAGGGACAATGCACGGATCCGACGCTCGCCACGTGGTGGTGCTGGCCCAGCAACGAGCGCAACGCGGCAGACGGCGCGGCGTTCGTCGCGAGCTGGAGCACGGCGCTCGCCGAGGCCGAGCGTCGGGCGCGCCCGGCGCGTCGCGTGCTGCTCGGGTTCTCGAACGGCGGCTACTTCGCGTCGCTGATCGCGTCGCGCGGCCTCTTCCCGTTCGACGCGGTGACGGTTGCGCATGCGGGACCGGTGGCCCCGATGACGCCGGTGCGTGCGAAGCCGCCCATGTTGTTGATCGATGCCGACGATGATCCGTCGAGCCCGGAGATCCTGCATCTCGATGCGGATCTGACGCGCGAGACGTGGCCACACGCGATGGTGATCCGCGAGGGCACGCATGCGCTGCCCGAGTGGGACGTGGAGATGGCGCTCACGTTCTTCGACCGCGTGCGCACGGAGGCGTTTCCGCTGACACCGCCGCTCGCGCCGCAGAGGCCGCCGCATCCGCGCGACGCCGGAGGCGTCGTGGTGCCAGACCCGGAGCGAGACTTCGCGTCGATGGATGCGGGCGCAGTGGAGGTCCCCGACCCGGCGGCGTCTGCGCCGTCTGCGACGTCCACGACCACGGCCCCATCTACGCCCACGGCCACGGCCGCGGAAGGCGTCGAGCCCGCGCCCGTGCAGCCGGCTGCGCCTGTGCTAGACCCAGCTCCGTGAGGATGCCGCGCACAGTCGATCGCTCGATCGCGAAGATGATCGCGACGAAGCGCATCATCACCGGCAGCCTGGCGCTGTGTGCCGGCGTCGGCCTGACGATCGCGGCGTTCATGCACGGCGGCCGGCCGACCCCGGGCCTCGGCCTGGCGCTGTTGATCTTCTTCGCCGGCGGCGGCTGGACCCTGCGCGACGGCCTCCGCCTCCGTCGCGACCTGAAGTCGTCGCTGTAGTACCGGCCGCAAGGCCGTCCCGACCCGATCGTCCCGGGCTGTATCCGGTCTGTACCCCCCACGGAAAGTGGCGAGGCCCTTGCGAAAGCTGCCGCGAGCAGCTGGAAATGGAAGCGGTCGTTGGGGCGCCCTTGCGTCCGACGAAGCGAGGCTGGGGCGGCGCACGGATCGGCGCGGGACGACCGCGCAAGGCGCCGAAGGATCGGACCTTCGTTCCGCATCAATCGCGACCGGTGCACAACAAGCGGCACCCCACGCACATCACGCTCCGCGGCCGGAGCGGGCTGCCGAACTTCCGCAGCCAGCGCGTCCAGGACATGTTGCGGGGGATCCTCGAACGCCAGCTACGAGACCGGCGGTACCGCCGCGAGTTTCAGGACGTTCACTATTCGATCCAGTCGAACCACCTGCACGTCATCGTCGAAGCAGACGACGCGCGGGCGATGCGCTCGGGCGTGAGCGGCCTCGTGATCGCCTTCGCCAAGCGCCTCAACAAGCTGCTCGACCGCCTGAAGGGAAAGGTCTGGAGCGATCGCTATCACTCACGCGAGCTCACCACGCCCACCGAAGTGCGACGCGCGCTCGTCTACGTGCTCCAGAACGTGCGCAAGCACGGCTTCGACTTGCTCGGCGCGTGGCTCGATCCGCTCTCGACCGCGCATCGCTTCGACGGGTGGATCACGCCGCTCGGCGTGGGCGACGATCCGAAGTACTTCCCGCCGCGCCCCCCGCGCACATGGCTCCTCGGCGAAGGCTGGAGCACGCGAGGCGGAGGCAAGCTGCACCCGACCGAACGTCCCGCGTGAGCGTCGACGCTGGTGTCGCTCAATACAACAAGAAGCGCTCGCGCTTCTTCTTGAACACCGCCAGCCCCGCCGCCCAGGTCGCGACCACGTCGTCTGCGCTCTCTCCCGCCTTGATCGCGTCGAGCGCTGCCTTGCTCTGGAGCATGCGGTCGACGTGCTCCACGTCCCAATCCGTCGCATGAAGCTCCGAGAGCGCCAGCGCGATGGTCACAGCCGCGCGCACCGGCTCGAAGCGCGCGCGATCCGTCACGCGCAGGCGCAGGCCGTGGCACGCCTTCCCCGAGTGCGGGCTCGCCTTCGGCGTGAACGTCGCCTCCTCGACCGCGAGGCCTGGGATGCCGCGTGCCTTCACGTTGCGCGCGAGCGCTTCGCCGTCGACGTACGGCGCGCCCAGCACCTCGAACGGCGTCTCCGTGCCTCGGCCTACCGACAGGTTCGTCGACTCGAGCAGACCGACCGCGGGATACAGCACGACCTCCTCGACCGAGCGCAGGTTGGGCGACGGGCTCGTCCACGTCAGCCCCGTGTGATCGAAGTACTCGCGCCGCATCCACCCTTGCATGCGCACGACGTCGAGGCGGAGATCGAGCTTGCCGTCGTCGGCGAACATCCGCGCGAGCTCGCCCATCGTCATGCCGTGACGCACTGGCAACGCATGGTGGTTCACGAACGAGCCACTCGTGTCCCCCGCGCGCTCGAGCACCGGCCCCGCCACCTCGGCCCCGCCGATGGGGTTCGGTCGATCGAGCACCACGAAGCGCAGGCCCCGCTCGGACGCCACCTTCATCGCGAGCTTCATCGTCGACGCGTACGTGTAGAAGCGGGCGCCCGCATCCTGGAGGTCGAACACCAGCGTATCGATACCGTCGAGTGTCGTCCCCGTCGGCGACGCCCGATCACCGTAGAGGCTGAAGACCGGCACGCCGTGATACGTGCCGTCGGCGATCTTGCCCTCTGCGGCCCCCTGGATCCCGTGCTCGGGCGAGAAGATCGCCGACAACGTCAGCGTCGCCGGTGAAGCGGCGCGCAAGAGGTCGAGCGTGCTCGTGCCGTCCTTCGCACGCGCGCTCGCGTTGGTGACGAGACCGATGTGCGCCCCCTTCAAGCGCTCGAACGACTCGGCGCGCAGCACGTCGATGCCGGTCTTCGTCTCGCTGGCATCGATGGCGAGCGTGGCGAGCTCCGCGACGAGCGGGTTCACCGCGCCCTTGCCATCGGGATGCACGCGGTTCGACAGGAACACCACATAGAGGTCCTTTCCCGGGTCGATCCACATCACCGTCCCGGTGAATCCGCCATGCCCGAACGCGCGCGGCGACAGCAGCGTGCTCCGATGCGTCGCGAATCGACTGTCCTTGTCCCAGCCGAGGGCGCGACCGCCGCTCGACGTGTCGCGACGCGCCGTCCAGTCGTCGAAGGTCTTCTCGCTGACGATGCGCTTGCCGTCGAGCGCGCCGTGCCCGAGCATCGCGCGCGCATAGTGAGCGAGATCGTCGGCGGTGGAGAACACGCCGGCATGCCCCGCGACGCCGCCCATCGCCCACGCGCGAGGATCGTG
>JAYTZB010000721.1:0-6351 GCA_043742085.1 Polyangiaceae bacterium | reverse complement strand
GCGGCCGCTCCTGCGGCTCGAGCTGCTCACCGGGGCGTTGGTGGTGGTGGTGCTCGTCGCGCCCTGGTACCTCGCGGTGTTCGCGCGGCACGGTCGCGTGTTCATCGACGAGCTCGTCATGCGCCACATGCTGGGGCGCACGCTCGAGCACCTGCACGACACCAACGGCACCGACGACGTCGGCATCGCGTACTTCCTGAAGCAGCTCGGTTATGCCACGTTCCCGTGGTCGGGCATCGCGCTCGTCGCTGCGCTCGCGGCTCCTGGTCACGACGACTCCGGCGGCAGCAGGCGGGCACGCGCACGCGCGCTGCTCTTCGGCGCAACGCTGCTCGCCTTCGCGCTCGTGTCGTCCATGGGGACGAAATTCCATCACTACGGCCTGCTCGTCTTGCCTGGCGCGGCGATGATCGCCGGCATGTGGCTCGACGAGCGCATCGCGGAGGCCGGCTCGAACCGCGGCGCTTCGCGGTCGGCAGCGAGCAGTGCCGCGTTCACGGCCGCCGCGCTCGTGGTGCTCCTCGTGGCGCGCGACGTCGCGCTCGTGCCGTCCGACGGGCACGCCCCATCGGGGACGGCGCGCTTCCTCCACCTGATGACGTATCGCTACGATCGGCGCTGGCCCTCGACAGAGGCCTTCGCGCCCGCGCTCGGCGCGGTCGCGATCGTTGCCGCAGTCGCCTGCGGGGCGCTGGCGTTGCGGAAGTGGCGAGCACGCGGCGCGGTCGCGCTCGGCGGGTGCGCGATCCTCGGTTCGATGCTCCTCCTCGACGGCTACCTCGTACGCGCCGCTGCGGACGGCGGACAGCGTGGGATCTTCGAGACGTACTACCGCGCGCGCACCACCGACGTCGCGCGTGGCACCCGCGCGAGCGCCCTGGTGGCTTACCAGCTGAACTGGAAGGGCGAAAACTTCTACAGCGGCAACGACATCGCAATCTTCATCGCCAGTGGTGCGCCGATGCGTACGTATCTCGATGCGAAGAAGCGTGGCGGCGAGAGCATCGTCTACTTCGTCACCGAGCGCGGCCGCGTCGCCGGCTTGCGCAACGAGCTGGGCGAGGTGCGCTCGTTCACGGAGCTTGCCGATCGCGACGTGTCGTACGAGTTCGCGCTCGTGCGCGCGGAGCTCTGATCAGCGGCAGCAGACGGTGCGCTCGTTCGTGAACGTCACGCCGCCGGTCGCGGTGCCCTGGCTCGTGGGCGCGCCACATCCGCCGCCGGTGGGCGGCGTCGACTTGAAGAACGTGGCCGTGAAGCCCGAGGCCGGAGCGAGCGGGTTACAGGAGGTGTCGATGTTGTCGGCGTGCAAGAAGACGCCGTTCGTCTTGCACATCGACGAGTCGAACAGAGAGACCGAGCCACCGGTGCACGGCGTCGGCGCCGCGCAGGCGCAGCCGCTGCACGAGCGGCCGTCGTTGGCGTCGGTGCCCGCGGTGCTCCGCTTCGGGAAGCTCCCGGGGCATGCCTCCTTGCCCTCCATCGTGATGCAGCTCGCGAGGCCCTGCGTCCCGCCGCGCGCGCAGGTCTGATTGGCATCGCAGCCGCCGCCCGTGGTGCCGCCGGCCTGCGCGCGGCAGAGCCGGCCGTCGGTCAGCGCGCCCTCGACCGCCGACGTGACCGTGCAGGACGCGGGTGCGCTCGGCTCGGCGATCATCGCGCGGCTGGCGAGCGCGATGTTCGCGCCGATCGCGGTGCACGCAGCGTCGTTGACGGGTACGGTCGTCATCGTCGGCGTCGTCGTGCACGCAGCGTCGCTGGCGCTGATGACGGTGAACGAGCCCGTCGTGCACGACCCGCCCGCCTCCTTGCACGAGCAACTGCAGGCGGCGGTCATCCCGTCGCCCGCCGAGACCTTGAGATCGACGGCCGTCGTGCCGTCGGGACAGCTCGGGCGAGCCGTCGCCGAGAACGCGACTGCCGTCCAGCCGTCCGGCACGTCCTGGCAGCTGAAGCCCCGTTGCCCGCACGTGAGGTCCTGGCAATCGGTCTTGCCGTTGCAGTCGTTGTCGATGCCGTCGTTGCAGACCTCGGGGCCCGTCGGCTTGCAGGTGGGATCGATCCCGCCTTCGGACGCGCCGCCTTCGACAGGAAACACCGCGGCGGCGTCTTCCTGGAAGTGAATTTCGGGCAGCGAGCTGCATCCGCCGGACGCCATCGACGCGGTGAGCGCCAACAGCGTCGCGGCCATTGCAGCGATCGCGGACCGAGCCGCCCAGATGCCCCGTTTCAGCACTGCTCCAGCCTAGATGGCGGCGCAGCTTCGTGCCGCAGAATCGTGCGCCGAGCGCGCTCCTACTTCGCCATCATCGACTTGAGCGTCGACGCCATGTCGCTCGGTGTGGGCGCGACCTTCGCGCCCGCCGCCGTGAGCGCATCAATTTTCGCCGCTGCCGTGCCTTTGCCGCCGGAGATGATCGCGCCGGCATGGCCCATGCGCTTGCCGGGAGGCGCCGTCGTACCAGCGATGAAGGCCGCGACCGGCTTCGTCATTTTCTCCTTGATGAACGCCGCGCCGCGCTCCTCGGCGCCGCCGCCGATCTCGCCGATCATGATGACGCCGTGCGTGTCCGGGTCGGCCTGGAACAGCTCGAGGACGTCCACGAAGTCCATGCCGCTGACGGGATCGCCGCCGATGCCGACGCACGTGGACTGGCCGATGCCGAGGGCGGTCAGCTGACCGACCGCCTCGTACGTCAGCGTGCCGGAGCGTGAGACGACGCCGATGTTGCCCTTCTTGTGGATGTGGCCGGGCATGATCCCGATCTTGCACTCGTCGGGGGTGATGACGCCGGGGCAGTTCGGTCCCACGAGGCGCGGGATGGGCTTGCCGTTCGCCTTGGCGTAGGCCTGCATGGCCTCGAGAACGCGACGGACGCCGAGCATGTCCACCGACGGGATGCCCTCGGTGATGCAGATGACGAGCTCGAGGCCCGCATCGAACGCCTCGAGGATCGCGTCCGCCGCGCCGGGCGGCGGAACGAAGATGACGCTGGCGTTGGCGCCGGTCTCCTTCGTGGCCTTGGCGACCGTGTCGAAGACGGGGACCTTGCCCTCGAACGTCTCACCGCCGCGCGTCGGCGTGACGCCGCCGACCACCTGCGTTCCGTACTCGATCATCTGCTTCGCGTGGAAGGAACCGGCGCCGCCGGTGATGCCCTGCACGAGGAGCTTCGTCTTCTTGCCGACCAGGATGCTCACTTCGCACCTCCCGAAACCACTGCGTCGACGATCTTCTTCGCGCCGTCGGCCATCGTCGTGGCGGCCTGGATGGCGAGCCCACTCTCGCTCAGGATCTTGCGACCGAGCTCGACGTTGGTTCCTTCGAGCCTCACCACCAGCGGCACTTTGAGCCCGAGCTCCTTCGCGGCGGCGACGACGCCGTTCGCGATGACGTCACACTTCATGATGCCGCCGAAGATGTTCACGAAGATGCCCTTCACCTTGGGGCTCTTCAGGATCATGCTGAAGGCCTTGGTGACCTGCTCCTGCGTTGCGCCGCCGCCGACGTCGAGGAAGTTCGCAGGAGCCACGCCGACCTTCTCGCCGGCGTGCTTGATGATGTCCATCGTCGCCATGGCGAGGCCGGCACCGTTGACGAGGCAGCCGACGTTGCCGTCGAGCGACACGTAGTTGAGCCCGGCTGCCGCGGCCTCGAGCTCGATCGGGTCTTCCTCGTCCTTGTCCTGGAGCTCGGCCCAGTTCTTGTGACGGAACGACGCGTTGTCGTCGAAGTTCACCTTCGCATCGAGCGCGACGATGTCGCCGTTCTTGAGGATGGCGAGCGGGTTGACCTCGAGGAGCGAGCAGTCTTCCTTCACGAAGCAGTCGTAGAGCGATGCCATGAGGCGGACGAACTTCGCGACCGTCTCCTTGCCGTACTTCATGAGGCCGAGACCGAACGCGAGCTCCCGCGCCTGGTACGCCGACAGGCCGACGGTGGGGTCGACGTGCACGGTGAGGATCTTCTCGGGCGTGTGCTCGGCGACGTGCTCGATCTCCATGCCGCCTTCCGTCGACGCCATGAAGGCGATGCGACGGAGATCTCGGTCGACGACCATGCCGAGGTACATCTCCGCCACCATCTCGAGCCCTTGCTCGATGTAGAGGCGCTTGACCTTCTGCCCCTCGGGGCCGGTCTGGTGCGTGATGAGCTGCATGCCGAGGATCTTCTCGGCGTACTGCTTCGCCTCCGCGGCGCCGCCCTTGGCGACCTTCACGCCGCCGCCTTTGCCGCGGCCTCCAGCGTGGATCTGCGCCTTGACGACGACGATCGGACTCCCGGTCTCGGCAACCAGCTTCTTCGCTGCTGCCTCTGCCTCGTCGACCGTGAAGGCCGGGTACCCCTTGGGAATGGGAACGCCGTACTTCGCGAAGATTAGCTTGCCCTGATACTCGTGGATCTTCACGCGCGAGAACCTACCAGAAACCGAGGCGGCGCGGCGCGCCGGATCACATCCCGAACACCACGTCGAGGCGGAGCAGCTTGAGCACGAGGAGCGGCTGGGCGTGGGCGTGCACCACCACCACATGGCCGCCCTGCGCCTTCACGCGCTTCCACAGCGAGACGATGGCGCCGACCCCCATGCTGTCGAGGAGGGTCACCTCGTCGAGGTCGAGAGTGACGCGCCGAGGATGATCGGCGACGGTCGCGTCGAGGATCGTGCTGATTTCGCCGACGGTGAGCGCGTCGAGCGCGCCTTCGATCCGGAGCTCGGTCTCGTCGCCCTGCCGCGCGCTGGTGACGTGCGGCCGACATGCAACGGATCTAGGCACGATGCGATGCGTGGAGCTCTCGGCGGTTTCCATCGCGCTGACCTTGTGCTCTTCCTGCCCTGGCCGGAAGTCTGCCAAACGGATGACCTCGGGCTGGGCGCCCACGCGTGGGTCACCCGTTCGAGCGACATCCGGGACCTCGAAGCTCGGAAGAGCGTGCGACTGGCTCATGAGGGACACCTCCAGCAGGTGCTCACAGCAAGCCTCTAGCCACTACGGTCGCGCCTCATTCGTCGGAGAACGTGCGCGACGCGGCTCTGCCGTCGTGCAGGAAGCTCCGGCGCGCCCCTGCCGCGCCTCGCGAATTGCAAAAGCCGCGAGCTTCTGCGAGGCGACCAGCCTTGCCTTACGGAACGACCTTCACCGCAGCCGAGCCCCTCAGCGTGGAGCTCGTGGCGGTCCCGGTCGCCGTGATCGTCGTGTCGCCGAGCGCGATGCCGGTCACCACGCCGGCCGCGCTGACCGTCGCCACATCGGTACGTGAGGAGCTCCACGTGACCGAATCGCCGATGTTCTTCATCGAGCCGTCGGCGAAGATGCCCGTGGCGACGAGCGCCTGCGTCTTGGTGACGGAGACCATCGCCGGATTCGGTGTCACGACGATCGCGACGAGCGCGATCTCGCCGCCGGTGACGAACACCGTCGAGCGCCCGGTGATGCCGGTGGTGGCGTCGGTCGCGCCGATGGTGGTGTCGCCCGTGGCGACGGGAATGACGACGCCGCGGTCGAGCTGCGTGTTGCCCACGATGGCCACGTCGGTGTTCGACGAGCTCCAGACCACCTGGCTGGTGACGTCGGCGGTCGTGCCGTTGTTGAAGTGCGCGGTCGCCGTGAACGCGCGCGGCTGTGACACCCTGGTCAGCGCGACGACGGGCGGCGAGACGTCGATCGAGGTGATGACCGGCGGCACGACGGTGAACGAAGCAATGGCTGTGGCGTCGCCGACGGCGTCGAAGGCCTTGATGATGACGGTGCCGGTCTGCGTACCGGCGCTGACGACGCCGCGCTCGTTGATGCTCGCGATGGTGCGGTCGCTCGTCGTGTACGTCACGCGCGAGGTGACGTCCTCGAGGGCGCCGCCCGGGAAGCGGCGCGTTGCCGTGAGCTGGGCGGTCTGTCCCGAGATCAACGTCTGCGAGGTCGGCGTGAGATCGAGGCTCGGTGCGATCGGCTCGGCGCAGCTCGCGACGCCGAGCGAGAGCGCGAACAGGAGCGACAGGAAGCCGAGGAGCGAGAGAAGCGAGCGGCGGGGATTCACGTCGGTGACCTCGGGTCGCAAGGTATCACGCTCGCGGTGGACGCTCGGGGAAGGCTCAGGGGATGAGGCCGAAGAACTTCGCCGAGTAGTACGGGCCCCAGATGCCCGCCGAGTTCGTCCAGTCCTGCTTGGCGTTCGCATCGCTGCTCGCGGTCTGGCTGGGCACCGGGTCCCAGCCTCCCTGATCGGCGCCGGCGCCCGGGTCGACGGGCGTGCCGTGACCGATGCCGTGCATGAGGATGGTGGCGAGCTGCGGCTGTCCGTCCTTCGTGTACTCGGTGTAGTCGTGGCCCTTCAGCGTGGTGGTGGTGCCCGCG
>JAYTZB010000720.1:0-5306 GCA_043742085.1 Polyangiaceae bacterium | reverse complement strand
TTCGAGGTAGCGATCGATGGCGCGTGGGCCCGCGACGGCCTGGTAGCGGCCCCGGTCGTCGCGAGCATCGGGATGGAAGTAGAGGACGGAGCGGAAGGTTTCGGTGGTGCCGCCCTGGTGACCGAAGCGCGCGAGCGTGACGCGATCGCCGTCCGCGACGCCGATGGCGCTGTTGGTGGTGCCGAAGTCGAGGCCGACGGAGCGAGTAGCGGGATGAGTCAACGCGTGGCCTTCTTCTTGATGGGCTTCTCGATGGGCTTCTCGATGGGCTTCTTGATGGGGCGCTTCTTGATGGGGCGCTTCTTGGTCGCGTCGAGGTAGGCCCGACCGCGCGGGGAGACCTCGTAGCCGACCTCGAAGCTCTGGGTGAGCCCAAGCTTCTTCAGCTTCCGGACGTCGACCTTGAAGGGCTCGGTCTCGCGGCCGACCTTCGCAGCGAGCTTCGAGGCGGCGATCTGCGGGAACTTCTCGATGAGGCCCAGCGTCTTCTGGGTCCACGCGCCCGCGCGATCCATCTTCGCGAGCTTGGCGCGGATGGCTTCGAGGTCGGCGGCGGAGAGCTCGGCTTCGAGCGCGAGCTGGACGCGGTCGCCGTCGCCGCCGTGGTGGAGGACGACGCGATGGACCTCGGTGTCGTCGTCGAGGGGCCCGAGCTCCGCGAGGTAGGCAACCAGCGCCTCGCGCGAGGCGAAGCCGGCGGCGACGGCGTCGCGCGCAGTGATCGCGCGAACACGTACCAGCGCCACCTCGTCCACCTCGAGCACGCCGATGGGATGACAGCGGTAGCGCCCGCCCGCCTTCACGTGGGGCTTCTGCCAGCGCCGGAACGTGACGGTGACGGCCCCCGAGGACAGTCCCTCGTGGAAGGCTTTCTTGAAGAGGAGCACGCCGGCAGCGTAGGCGACGGCGGCGCCGGGTGCGAGGACCCGTCGCGATTCGCCCTTGACGGCGGACGCGGCGCAGTTAACACTGTTCACATGGTCGCCGCCGACGACAGCGCAGACACGCGCACGCGACTGCTCCGGTTGGCGCGGGAGGTCTACCTCGAGGGTGGCGCGGCGCACTTCTCGCTGCGAGAGGTGGCACGGCGCGTCGGGATCTCGGCGCCCGCCGTGTACCGTCACTTCGACAGCAAGGAGGCGCTGCTCGGGGCGGTCTGTCAGGAGGGCTTCCAGACGTTCTCGAGCTACCTGCTGCGCGCGCTCTCCGCGCCTACTGCCCTGCAGCGTCTCCGGTCGACAGGCGACCTCTACCTGCGCTTCGCGCTGGAGAACGCCCACGATTATCGAGTGATCTTCATGTCCGATGTCGCGGCACTGAGCGCAGCCGCGAAGGAGGTGAACCCGCGCGAGACGAGCCCCACGTTCCAGTTCCTGGTCGACCGCGTGCGCGAGTGCATCGCGTCGCGGGACCTCGCGAAGGGCGACCCCATCGACATGGCGGCGACGATCTGGGCGCACGTTCACGGGCTCGCGTCGCTGCGCCTCTCGGGGCATCTCGGATCGGTGGGCGACGACGAGGCGTTCGCGGTGTTCTTCCGCCGCTCGACGGATCACCTCCTCGCCGGCTTCGCCCCCTGAACGGGCTTCGTTTTTTGTCCTGTAGGTTAACACTGTTTACATGCAAAGAGGAGCAAGGCCATGGTGTCCACGATCAATGCACGTCGCGCCGGTCGTATGGAGGGTGAGTTCGTCGTCTTCCTGATCGGCATGCGTCTGAACCGCTGGTGGAAGATCTGGCAGTGGCTGCGCGTGGGGCAGGCCATGCCGCGGATGCTGCGCGAGCTCGGCGAGCATCCGGAGCTCGGGTTCCTGGGCGCGGAGTCCTGGTTCGGCCGGACCACGATGATGGTCTCGTACTGGCGGTCGATGGACCACCTGATGGCCTACGCGAAGAGCCGCACCGCGCAGCATCTCCCGGCGTGGCGCATGTTCAACAAGCTGGTGGGCACGAACGGCGACGTCGGCATCTGGCACGAGACCTATCGCTCACGCCCAGGCGACTACGAGAGCGTCTACGTCAACATGCCGCCCTTCGGCCTGGCAAGCGCGGGAAAGGCCGTCGATGCCGCGGGCGCGATGGCAGACGCCGAATCGCGAATGGCCGCGAAGGGCACGGCCGCGACGGCGTGATAGCTTCCCGCCGTGCCGCGCGCCCGCAGGATCGCGTCCATCGCAGCCGCGCTCGCGCTCGCGCTCGCGTTTCCGTCCTGCTCGTCGTGCACGCGCGACCCGTCCGCATCTGCATCTGCATCCGCGTCCGCAGCCGCCCCGGTCACCTCGCCTTCGCAGCGCGCTCGCCTCCGCGAGGCCGCGCGCACCAAGGGCCCGACCTACGTCCCGCGCACGCGGCACAAGGAGCCGGACGGCGCGCCGACCTACGTGAATCGCCTCGTGCTCGAGAGCAGCCCTTACCTGCTCCAGCACGCTCACAACCCGGTCGACTGGTTTCCCTGGGGCGACGAGGCCTTCGAGACTGCACGGCGCCTGGGACGTCCCGTCCTCCTCTCGATCGGATACTCGACGTGCCACTGGTGTCACGTGATGGAGGAAGAGTCGTTCGAGGACGACGAGATCGCGCAGACCATCAACGACAAGTACATCGCCATCAAGGTCGATCGCGAGGAGCGTCCCGACGTCGACGCCATCTACATGAGCGCGGTCCAGTCGCTCACCGGGGGCGGCGGTTGGCCCATGACCATGTGGCTGACGCCCGAGCGAAAGCCCTTCTTCGGCGGGACCTACTTCCCCGCGCGTGACGGCGATCGCGGCACCCGCAACGGCTTCCTCGGCACGCTGAAGAAGCTCCGCACCGCCTACGACGACGAGCCCACACGCATCCTCGGCTCCGCCGACAAGCTCGCCGCGGGCATCCGCGAGCACATGGACGAAGGCGCGACCTCCGCGAGCTCGCGCGGCAGCGCGTCGTCGGCAGCGAACCTCCCCGGCGCGGCCACGCTCGACGCCGCCGGCGCCTTCTATCGCGGCCGCTTCGACGCCACCTTCGGCGGCATGCGCGGCGCTCCCAAGTTCCCGAGCACGCTGCCCACGCGCTTCCTCCTCCGTGACCAGCGGCGTCGCGCCGGCTCTGCCGAGGGCCGCGAGTCACTCCGCATGGCGACGGTCACCCTCGAGCGCATGAGCGCGGGCGGCATGCACGACCAGATCGGCGGCGGCTTCCACCGCTATTCCACCGACGAACGATGGCTCGTGCCGCACTTCGAGAAGATGCTCTACGACAACGCTCTCCTCGCGATGGCGTACGTCGAAGCCTTCCAGGTCACGCATCGCGCAGACCTCGCCGACGTCGCCCGTGATCTCTTCACGTACGTCGCGCGCGACATGACGTCTCCCGACGGTGCGTTCTACTCCGCCACCGATGCCGACAGCCTCGACCCCGGAGGCCGTCGCGAAGAGGGCTGGTTCTACACCTGGACCCCCGCGGGTATCGAGAGCGTGATCGGCGTGCAGAATGCACGCATCGTCGGCGCGTACTACGGCGTCACGAAGAGCGGCGATCTCGACGGCCGCAGCGTGCTCCACACCTTCTCGGCCACCGCGGATGTCGCCAAGGACCTCGGGATCGGAGAAGCAGCGCTGCGCACGGCAGTGCACGACGCGCGTCCGCTGCTCCTCGCCGCTCGCGCCAAGCGACCGCCGCCG
Organism: Polyangiaceae bacterium; assembly: GCA_043742085.1. GTDB lineage: Bacteria > Myxococcota_A > Polyangia > Polyangiales > Polyangiaceae > Labilithrix. The sequence continues at coordinate 1,644 of JAYTZB010000720.1, read as the reverse complement.
CTTCGCGACGAGAAGGTCCTCACCGCATGGAACGGGCTCATGATCTCGGCGCATGCCCGCGCCGCGCTCGCCTTCGGTGACGCCACGTATGCGGCGCGAGCCGAGCGCGCCGCCGATTTTCTCCTGCGCACGCTCTCGAACGGCCGCGATGGCCGCCTCCTCCGCAGCTACAAGGACGGCATCGCGAAGCTCGATGCCTACCTCGATGACCACGCATTCCTGATCGCGGCGCTGCTCGATCTCCACGAGGCCACGGGCCGGCAGCGCTGGCTCGAGGAGGCGATCCGCCTCGACGGGATCGTCGAAGCGCACTTCGAGGACAAGGCGGCGGGCGGCTTCTTCCTGGTCAGCGACGACCACGAGAAGCTCCTCGCCCGCGAGAAGCCGACCTACGACGGCGCAGAGCCCTCGGGCAGCTCGGTCGAGACGCTCAACCTCCTCCGTCTCCACGAGCTCACCACGCGCGACCTCTATCGCGTGCGCGCCGAACGAGCGCTCGCCGCCGTCGCCCCCATCGTCACCGCATCGCCGGCGAGCCTCAACGAGCTCCTCCTCGCGATCGATTTCACCACCGACGTGCCGAAGGAGATCGTCATCGTCACGCCGCGCGGCACCGACGAGCCACGCGGCGCTGCCGAGCCGTTCCTCGCGAAGCTTCGCGAGCAATACCTGCCCAATCGAGTGCTCGTGGTCGTGTCCGAGGGCGATGCGCTCTCCGCGCTGGAGCGCGTCGTCCCGCTCGTCGGCGGCAAGACTGCGCAGCACGGACGCGCCACCGCCTACGTCTGCGAGAGGCGCACCTGCGAGCTGCCCACGACCGATCCCGAGGTCTTCGCCGCGCAGATCACGCGACGCCGATAGTCAGGCTCCCGGCATAGCCGCTCGTCGTGTCGCCGCCGACGGCGATGAGCTCGGTCCCTGAGCCTGTAGCCTCGCCGCGCTGACCGCTCGCGCGCCGGTCGCGACCGCTCGCGCACACAGTGCGTGCGCGCCGCGGCGCCGCGGCCCACGATTCACCGTGAAATACCGGCGAATCGGCATCGTTACCGGCCTCCTCCTCACCACCGTCGCGCTCGGCTCAGGGGCCGCCACGTACCGTCGTGCGCATCCGGCTGGGCCAGCGGGAACGCCCGGGCCGCGGGCAGCGGCGGCGAGCCTCTCCGGGCGGGGCCCCATCGCGAGACCGGCCGACGGCACGAAGATCCGCGAGCTGGTGGTCGGCGACGGGCGATCGTGTGCACTCTACATCAATGGCACGGTGGTGTGCTGGGGCGCCTCGGAGCGGTCGACCATGGCCGCCGTGCCCGAGGACCCTGCGCCGCGGCGGATCGCAGGTGTCACCGATGCCGTCGCGCTCATCGTCGGCGACGAGCATGGCTGCGTGCTCGATGGGGCCGGACGCGTCACGTGCTGGGGCTACTGCGACCGGGCTTGCAAGGCCGGCCAGGGCGCGACGCTCTACGCCGAGCCGACGCTGCTCGCGGACGTTCCGCCGCTCACCACCATGGTCGGCGACGGCTACGGAGACACCGCCTGCGGCGTGGGTAGCGAGGACGACCGGCTCCATTGCTGGGGAGTCATGGCGGCGAGCGCCACGTGGTTCGGCGATCCCGTGCCGCCGCACGTCTTTCACTATGTCGCCGA
>JAYTZB010000719.1:0-3046 GCA_043742085.1 Polyangiaceae bacterium | reverse complement strand
AGCTTGCGACACTCGTCGCCGCTCATCGGGGCGCGAACGCTCGGAGGCGCCTCGAGCGGCGCGGGTCCAGTGAGGAAGGTCGCCCACGGTCCGCCCACGAGCTTGGCGAGCGCGGGCTGCGGGACGGGCCGCTTGCCCTGGATCGCATCGAGGATGTCGGCGGTCGCGCGCCTCTTCTCGACGGTGCTGCTCTCGGCCTCGGCGAGCGCCGCGAGGTCCACCTTGGAGAGCGCTTCCCGGAACGCGACGCGAACGGTGCGCCCCTTGCGCGTGACCTTCGCGCCCTTCAGCGCCTTGAAGTACTCGTCGGCGACGGCGGCGAACTTCTTCTGGCCGGCGGTGACGGCAAACTCGTTCGACTGGACGATCAGCTTGTCGTCGTTCTCCTCGACGTGGATGCGAAAGGAGGCAACGACGTCCTTCACCTCGCGCTCCACCTGGACCGCGGAGTCGTCGTCACGCGCGACGAAGACGATGTTGCCCTGGAACGCCTTGGCCTTCGCGAGATCGCCGTCGGTCTCGTAGGCGGCCGCCTTCAGCTTCGCGTCGATCGACTCGAGCGCGCGCTCCTGGCCAGACGCCGGGAAGCAGCCCTCCATGAACTGCGTGAACGGCACGGCGCTATGCGACGCGCCGAAGAGACACGGCGCGATGAAGAACTCGCGCGAGCTCTTCGGCTGCGCCTGGATGCGAACGACCGGCAGTCCCTGCGTCGCGGACGCCGCGTCCTTGAGCGCCGCGAGGCGGACGTTGAGCTCCTCCTTCGGGTTCTTCACCGAGCCCGCCATCGTCTCCAGCGCCGCGCGATTGCCGAGGAACCACGTCGAGCCCTGCGCGAATCCGCCGAAGCTCGTCTCGTCGCACGTGCCTGCCGGCGACGACGGGACCGTGCCGAAGAGGCCGGCGCGGTCGTCACCCTGCGTCCGGCAGAAGCCGTTGATGCCGCGGTAGGAGAACGGCGTGAAGCCGCCTTTTCTGGGGAGATCCGCGATCGAGAAGTGCCCGACCGCGATGTGCTGGGGGCCCTTCTTGTCGTTGTCGTCGACGGTGATGACCGCCTGGTACGGGCTCTCGAGCGAGCCTTCCAGGATCGCGCCACACTCGAGGAGCGAGCGCATCTCGTCGATGGAGCTCTTCTTGAAGAAGAGATCCTTCGCGGCGCGCGTGCTGCCGCCGCCGATGCCTTCGATGCGGCGCGCCGGATTCACCTGGCCAGGCCGACACACCTCAGCGCCGAGCTCCGCCGCCACGTACGCGCGCTTCACGTTCTTGTCGGTCTCGCGCGTGGCTTCGATGAGCTGCGTGGAGACGCCGGACGTCTGCGACGGGAGCATCTTGGCGTCGACGGGGAGCGCGACGCTCTTCGAGCGCAGCGTGACGAAGGCGATGGCCCCACCGGCCGCGAGCAGGAAGACGAACGCGCCGGCTCCTCCGAGGATGAACGGCAGTGGCGAGCGCTGCGGCCGATGCGGGTTCGGCGGGATCGACCCGCTCATCGAGAACGGCGGCACGCTGTTGCGATCGTGCGGGCCCCCGGGACCGGGGCCGTACGGGCTGCCATACGCGGGAAAGCCAGGCTGAGTCATCACTGCATCTCCAAGAAAGCGGATGTGCCTGTGTACGCAGATGCGTGGCGACATTCTCCCCGGTGGGCGGCGCTTTCTCGTGAATGAGCCGACCGGGCGGACCGGCGGCGGACCCGGGACGGCTACTGGGCGGCGTGGGCCGCGGACTCGCCCACGATCCGGCACGCCATTGCCAGCAGGTCGTCCACGACGAGCGGCTTCGCGAGGAACGGGATGCCGTGCCGCACGATGAGCTCGGCGTCCGCTGCCGACGGCGAGCCTCCGCTGAAGAAGATGACGCGTCGGGCCTTGTCCGGGGACACAGCCAGCAGCTCCTGGTAGAACCGTCGGCCTCCGCCGCCGGGCATCTGGAGATCGGAGAGGATCAGGTCGTACGGCTGCTCGAAGAGCTTCGAGAGCGCGAGCCCGACGGAGTCGGCAACCTCGACGTTCATCTTGGACCCGAGGAGGCGGCGCACCGCGCGAGCCACTGCGACGTCGTCGTCGACCACCAGCACGCTGCGGATGATGGAGGAAGCCGCGGTCTTGGCGGCGCGCTGGGCCGGAAGCAGCTCGCCCGCAGCCAGATTGACCTCCACCGAGGTACCGGCGGTGCTCGTGCGCACCTTCAGCTCACCGCGCATCGAGCGAACGATGCCGAGCGACACCGAGAGGCCGAGCCCCGTTCCTTCGCCGTGCGCCTTGGTGGTGAAGAACGGCTCGAACATCCGGCGTTCGGTCTCGGGCGACATGCCGGTGCCGTTGTCCTCGATCGCGAGGCGCACGCGATCGCGGTCCTTCGTCGCGCGCACCGCGATATGACCCGCGCGGCCCTTGGGGATCGCCTGGGCAGCATTGACCATCAGGTTGACGAGCACCTGCACGAGCAACGATTCGTCGGCTTGCACCGAGAGCGTGGCAGCGACGTCGACCGATGTCGTGACGTGCGATCCGATGCGCGCGTTGGCCATGGAGAGCGCCGTCTCGACCACCGGGAGCAGGAGCACGCTCCGGACGGAATCGGCGGTGGTCGCGGGCTCGAGACCGGAGTCGAGGAGCTGCGCGACGATCTTCGCGATGCGGGCGACCGCCTCCTCCGACTCTGCGAGGCACTCGCGCGCATCGGGAGGCAGCCTACCGCGGACGACTCCCTCGCTCAGGTAGGCGAGGTTCGCCGCCAGCGCACCGGCCGGGTTGTTGATCTCGTGCGCGACGCCGGCCGCGAGCTGACCGACGGCGGCCAGCTTCTCTGCGCGCAGCAGCGCCGACTCCGCCTCGAGGAGCTCGCTCGTGCGCTTCGCGATCCGGGTCTCGAGCTCGGTCGAGAGGCGCTCGAGCTCGCGCGCGCTGGCGACGAAGTCGTTCGTGAAGGCCCCGCCGATGGCGCCCACCGTCCCGATGAAGGCGAGGGAGAGGAGGAGCGGTGTGTGGAGGACCCCGCTCGCCACGAGTGAATCGTTCACCGCAGCGACCAGGATGGC
>JAYTZB010000718.1:0-9946 GCA_043742085.1 Polyangiaceae bacterium | reverse complement strand
CACGACCTCGTGCCCGAGCGACTCGTTCGCAACATCTTCGATCAAGAAGCGATCGAGGAGGCCATCCGCGACACGCTCTACGACGGCCTCAAGGAGTTCAACGAGACCGTCAATCCGTTCTTCGCCGACTGGGGTCTGCCCGCGCTCCTCAAGAAGCTCCCCATCGGCGGCGGCGCGATCCTGAAATCGATGGGCGCGATGCGCGGCGAGTTCGACAAGCGCCTCGACCCCGAGATCCGGAAGTTCCTGCTGGGGTTCTCGCGAAAGGCCAAGGGCAAGCTCGCCGACTTCTTCGTCACGAAGGGCGGCGACCCCAAGTCCATCGAGCTTCGGAAGAACGTCGTCTCGTTCCTCTACGCGCAATCGCTGAAGGAGCTGCTGGCGGGCGTCGACGACAGCGCCTCGAAGAAGGCGGAGATCGCCACCGAGAACATCGTCCTCGAGGCGCTGCGACGCGACGAGCCCCGCGCGCGCGTCCGCGAGGGCATCGAGCTGTTCCTGAAGGAGCACGGCGACGCGACCTTCGGCGAATGGCTGAAGGCGGCGGGCGCGACCGCCGAGCCGGATCTCGATGCGTGGGCGAGCCTGCTCTGGCCGCACGTCCAGCGCACCATGCAGAGCCCGGTCGCGCGCGCGTTCTTCGAGAAGCTCACGAACGAGTTCTACGACGGCCTCGCGAGCGACGACGCGACGGAGAAGGCCTGATGGCGCAGACCGCCACGATGCACCACATCGAGGTGGCGCTCTCGGACGTCGATCGCGGCGTCTACGAGGCGCTCGACCTCCGCGTGGCGCAGCATCCTTCGGAGTCGATGCGCTACATGCTGACACGCACGCTCGCGTACTGCCTGTCGTACGAGGAGGGCATCGCGTTCAGCAAGGGCGGCCTCTCCTCGACGGACGAGGCCCCGATCACCGTGAAGGATCCGACCGGCGTCCTCCTCGCGTGGATCGAGATCGGCGCGCCCTCGGCCGAGCGGCTTCACAAGGCCTCGAAAGCGGCGCGGCGCGTGGCCATCTTCACGCACGCCGAGCTGTGGCAGCTCCGCAAGGAGGCCGCCACCAAGGCGATCCACAAGATCGAGGGCATCGAGGTGTGGCGCTTCGAGCCCAAATTCCTCGATGCCGTCGTCGCCAAGATGGAGCGCAATACGAAGCTCGAGCTGACGCGCAACGACGGGCAGCTCTACATCGCGCTCGGCGGGGAGACCATCGAGGCGACGCTCACCGTGACGTCGCTCCTCACACCAGCCGCGGAGAGCTGAGGGCTCGATGATCGGCATCACCGACCTCGGAAAATCGTACGGCGCGCGGACGCTCTTCGAAGGCGTCTCGCTCAAGCTGGTGCGCGGCTCGCGCTACGGGCTCGTGGGCGCCAACGGCTCCGGCAAGACCACGTTCCTCGAGATCGTGTCCGGTGACGAGCAGGCCTCCGAAGGCAGCGTGGCGATCGACAAGGGCGCGCGCGTCGGCGTCCTCCGTCAGGATCGCTTCATGTCCGACGACGACATGATCCTCGACGTCGCGATGGCCGGCGACGAGCTGGTGATGGGCGCGATGGCCGAGCAACGCGCGCTCGTCGCGAAGGCCTCCGGCGACACCATCGACGCCGCGCGCCTCGTCGAGCTCGAGGATCGCATCGGGGCGCATGACGGTTACACGCTCGAGGCGCGCGCGAGCGCGATCCTCGAAGGCCTCGGCATCCCGGTACCCCTGCACCGGCAACCGCTCGCGACGCTCTCCGGCGGCTTCAAGCTCCGCGTGCTCCTCGCGCAGGTGCTGCTCGGCGGACCCGACGTGCTGCTCCTCGACGAGCCCACGAACCACCTCGACATCCTCTCCATCCGCTGGCTCGAGAAGTTCCTGGCGGGGTACCAGGGCTGCGCGCTCGTCATCTCCCACGATCAGCGTTTTCTCGACAACGTCGCGTCGCACATCCTCGACGTCGACTACGGCACCATCACCGTCTATCCGGGAAACTACACGCATTTCGCCAGCGAAAAGGCGTCGATCCGTGAGCGCAAGGAGGCGGAGATCGGCCGCGCCGAGGCCATCATCGCGGAGAAGAAGGCGTGGGTGGCCCGCTTCGGCGCCTCGGCCACGAAGGCGCGACAAGCGCAGAGCCGCCTCAAGCAGATCGAGAAGATCGAGGTCGAGGAGCTGGAGTCCACGTCACGACGCGCGCCGCAGTTCCTCTTCACGCCGGAGCGGAAGAGCGGGCGCGACGTCCTCGAGATCTCCAACGTTTCGAAGGCGTACGGCGACAAGAAGGTCCTCGTCGACGTGTCGCTGATGGTCCGGCGCGGCGAGCGCGTCGCCATCCTCGGTCCGAACGGGCTCGGGAAATCGACGCTCCTCAAGATCGCCACCGGCAACCTCGACGCCGATGCCGGCGGCGTGAAGTGGGGACACGAGACCCGCGTCGGCTACTTCGCGCAGGATCATCACGAGGCGCTCGTCGACCCCAAGGCGACGCCGCTCGACGTGATCTGGAACGCAGTGCCCAAGGCGGAGACTGCGTTCGTGCGCGGCGCGCTCGGGCGCGTCCTCTTCTCGGGTGACGACGTCCAGAAGAAGGTGGGCGCGCTCTCCGGCGGCGAGGCGGCGCGGCTCGTGTTCTGTCGCATCATGGTGGAGAAGCCCAACGTGCTCGTGCTCGACGAGCCGACGAACCACCTCGACATGGAGTCCATCGACGCGCTGGTCGAGGCGCTGAAGGCCTTCGAGGAAGAGGGCACGCTGGTGTTCGTCTCTCACGATCGCGCGTTCGTGTCGGCGCTGGCCACGCGTATCCTCGAGGTGACGCCGCAGGGCTTCCGCGATTTCCCGGGCAGCTACGACGAGTACCTCGAGGCGGGCTCAGGCGACGATCACCTCGACGCCGACACGGTGGTGCTGAAGGCCAAGAAGGAGCAGAAGGAGTCGAAGGACGCAGCGCCAGCGGCGAAGCCCGAGACCGCGCTCTCCTGGGATGAGCAGAAGAAGCGGGCCAACCGCCTGAAGCAGCTCCCGCAGAAGCGCGACGAGGTGGTCGCCGCCATCGAGGCCGCGGAGGCCCGAAAGGCCTTGATTCAAGCCAAATGGTGCGAGGCGGGCTTCTACGAGAAGACGCCCAAGGCCGAGATCACCAAGCTCGAAGAAGAAGAGCGAGCGCTGGGCCCGAAGATCGACGCGCTCCTCGCGGAGTGGGAATCCCTCGAAGCCGAGCTCGCCGACCCCACCGCCCGCCCCGGCTGATCGGGCTCGAGACGAGAATCAGAGACCGCGGAGGCACGAAGGAACGGAGACGAGACGGAGATCAGATTTGGCTGCCGATCTCAGCGCCCACGATTGAGCGCGTCCACGATCGTCCTGGTCGGTCGCATGTCTCGAACCAAAACATTTCCGTGGTCGCCTCCGTCTCTCCGCGCCTCCGCGGTCTCTGGATCTCGTCTCGAGGACGATCACTCGGCGAGGACGCGGAGGAAGCCTTCGCCGTATTGTTCGGCGCGCGCGGGGCCCATGCCGTGGAGCATGAGTAGCTGGTCGGTGGTCTTCGGGCGTACCTGCGCCATCTCCACCAGCGTTCGGTCCAGCGCCACGACGTAGGCAGGCACGCCTCGCGACTTGGCGATCTCCGCGCGATGCGCCCGCAGGCGCTCGAAGATCGGCGCCGCCGTCGGGTCCAGGACGGGTGCCTCGCGCGACGACGACGACGACGAGCGCGTGCGCGTCCGACCACCGCGCGCGTCGGTCCGTGGCTCGGCGGGGAGCAGGATCTTCGCCGGCACGTCGCCCTTCATCACCTCGGCGCCCGCCCGCGTCAGATACGGAACGGGATGATCGCTGGTCGTGAGATCGATCCAGCCCGCCGCGAGGAGCGCGCGCAGGAGCGCCACGATCCACTCCGGGGAGCGATCGCGAAGGAGGCCGAACGTCGAGAGCCCCGTGAAGCCGAACTTGCGCGTCTTCTCGGAGTCGACGCCCTTGAGCATCTCGCTGATGGCGACGAGACCGGCGCGCTTCTGCGCTCGTGCCACCGCCGATAGCGCCTTCCTCACGATGAGCGTCGTCTCCGCGCTCGCCGCTTCGCTCTCCTCGGTGGCCCCGTCCAGCGCGACGCACACGTCGCAGTGGCCGCATCCGCCGAGCGTCTCCTGCTCGTCGCCGAAGTAGCGAAGCACGAAGTCGTGACGGCACGTCCGCGCGTCGAGATAGCGGAGGAGCTCGCGGAAGAGCCCCCACGCGCGCGCCGCGAGCACGGGATCGGCGGCCGAGCCCTCGCTGCCCATCGTGACGAGCCGGCGGCGCAGCGAGATGTCGGCACCGGAGCAGAGGAGCAGCCCGAACGCCTGATCGCCGTCGCGACCCGCGCGGCCCACCTCCTGGTAGTACGCCTCGATCGACGACGGCGGCTGCACGTGGATGACGGTGCGGATGTCGGCGCGGTCGATGCCCATGCCGAACGCGTTGGTGGCGACGACCACGTCGAGCTTGCGGGAAGCGAAGCGGTCCGCGACCTTCGAGCGCGCGTCGCCGCTCATGCCCGCGTGGTACGCCGAGGCGTTCCAGCCGTGCTTCGAGAGGAGATCGGCGTACTGCTCGGTGGTCTTGCGCGTCGCGGCGTAGATGATGGCGCCGCCCTTCGGCATGCGCGGCGTGCCGAGCGCGGACGCGAGGCCGTCGAGCAACGCCGCCCTCGCCTGCTTCGGACCATCCACGTTGCTGGCCGCGAGATGGAGGTTCGGGCGAGCGAACCCGCGCAGCACCTCCTTGCACGGCTGGCCCTCGGCGCCGAAGCCGAGGCGCTCCTTGATCTCGCGCCGGACCTCCGGCGTGGCGGTGGCGGTGCAAGCCAGGATGCGCGGCGGCTTGAGGCGCTCGAGCAGCGCGCCGATGCGCAGGTAGTCGGGACGGAAGTCGTGGCCCCACTGCGCGATGCAGTGCGCCTCGTCGATGGCGACGAGAGCGATGTCGCAGCGCGAGAGCATGCGTACGAACACGTCGGAGGCGAGGCGCTCCGGCGCGCAGTAGACGAGCTTGTACTCGCCGCGCAGCATCTTGCCTTCGCGCTCGTCGCGCTCCTCGCGATCGAGCGTCGACGCGAGGAACGTCGCCTCGATGCCGCGCGCCTTCAAGGACCGCACCTGGTCCTCCATGAGCGCGACGAGCGGCGAGATCACGAGCGTCATGCCGTCGAGGACCGCGGCGGGAAGCTGATACGTCAGCGATTTTCCGCCGCCGGTCGGCGCGACGACGAGCACGCGACCCGGCTGCGAGCCAGCACCGAGGACTGCGTCGATGGCCTCGCGCTGCCAGGGGCGAAACGCTTCGAGCCCGAAGCGGGTCCGGAGCGCCTGCTCGATGCGATCGAGGGGGTCCGTCATCGTGCTGCGAGGATTCTCATACCATGACAGCGCCATCGTCCCGCCTCGTTCGACCGACGACCGGCTCGGTTGCGCGAAAAGCAGGCGTCGAGGAAGATGCGCGCATGAAAATCATCGTCATCGGGGCCACCGGAACCATCGGTAGCGAGGTCGTCAAGGCGCTCACCGCGAACAAGCACGAGGTCATCAGCGCCTCCCGCAAGGGCGAGGTGAAGGTCGACATCCAGGACGCGAGCTCGATCGAGAAGCTCTTCGCCACCGTGAAGGACGTCGATGCCGTCGTCTCCTGCGCCGGCGAAGCCGCCTTCAAGCCCGTCCTCGACCTGACCGACGCGGACTTCGAGCTCAGCCTCCGCAACAAGCTCATGGGTCAGGTCAACGTCGCGCGGATCGCCGCGAAGCACGTGAAGGAGAAGGGCTCGATCACGCTGACCACCGGGATCCTCGCGATGCAGCCGATGCCCGGCAGCGCCGCGGTCTCGCTCGTCAACGCCGCGCTCGAAGGCTTCGTGCGCGCCGCGGGGCTCGAGGCGCCGCGTGGCATTCGCTTCGTCGGCGTCAGCCCGCCGTGGATCAAGGAGACGATGGTGAAGTACGGCATGGATCCCGCGCCCGGCCTGTCCGCCGCCGACTCCGCGAAGGCCTACGTCGCGGCCGTCGAGGGCTCGCATCAGGGAAAGATCATCGAAGCTGCTAAGCTCGGCTGAGATGTTGGCAGCGCGCGCAGGGGTGGTGGCGTTCGTGGCGCTCCTCGCGACGTCGCTCGCCAGCGCCGCGCCCCCCGAGAGCGTCGGCCCCGAGTCGCGCGCGCAGGTGAGCAACGCCCTCCGCGCGCTCGAGCCCGCCTACGCAAGGAAGACCGCGCGGCGCGTGACGTCGTCGAGCCCCGGCTCCATCGAGACCGCGATCGCGAGCTACGCGCCGCCGCGGGCCCATCCGGTCGCGGAGGGGTCGCTGCCCGCCGTGCGGCCCGCTGGTTACTGCCCGCCCGACATGGCGATCGCGTTCAACCGCTTCTGCATCGACAAGTACGAGGGAACGCTGGTCGAGAAGCTGGCCGACGGAACGACGCGCCCGCATTCTCCGTACCTCACGCCCGTGCCCGTCGAAAGAACCGTGTATGTTGCACGCAGTGTCGCGGGCGTCGTCCCGCAGGGGTACATCAGCGCGCAGCAGGCACAGCTCGCGTGCAAGGCGGCGGGCAAGCGCCTCTGCGAGCCCGTAGAGTGGCGCGCGGCGTGCGGAGGCACCGAGGGCTACGCGTTCCCTTACGGTCCGACGCGCGCGCCCGGCAAATGCCACGACAGCGGCGCGACCCCGATGCTCGCCTATCACGCCGCCACGATGAAGCGCGGATGGGGACGCGAGGAGCTCAACGATCCGCGCAACAACCAGCTCGAAGGCGGCATCGCGAAGACCGGCGACGCGAAGGACTGCGTGAACGACGTCGGCGCGTTCGACATGGTTGGCAACCTCCACGAGTGGACGGCGGACCCCAACGGCACGTTCCAGGGCGGCTTCTGGCTCGACACGGCGCAGCACGGTGACGGCTGCGCGTACCGCACGATCGCGCACGCCTACGATTACCACGACTATTCGACGGGCTTCCGCTGCTGCGCCGACGTCGCCATTACCGCACCCTGAGCGGCGGTCGACAGGCACTTGTGAGTGGCGGCTGGGCGCGGTAGTCCTGCGCGCATGAAGCGTGTCTCTCTCGCCGCAAGTCTCTTCGCCTTCCTGCCCATCCTCGGCCTCTCCGTCGCGTCCGCTGCGTGCGGCGGCGACCCGCCCGTCGTGAACACGCCGCCGCCGGCGCCCACCGTCGAGCCGCCGCCCGCGCCCACCGCAGAGGCACCGTCGGCGAAGCCGGAGCCGACGCCCGAAGAGAAGAAGAAGGCCGAGGCCCTCGAGCAGCTCTCGAAGGACAAGGCGAAGGCCGAGGCCGATCACAAGGCGGACATGGCGCGCTGGACGCCGGAGCTCCACGCCGAGGCGAAGACGCTCAGCGACAAGACGTTCCCGAGCGGCAAGGCCGCCGTCCAGGCCGCGATGGCCGCGAAGTTCAGGAAGCCCGACGACGCGGCGCGCGACAAGTACCGCCACCCCGCCGAGACGCTCGACTTCTTCGGCTTCAAGCCGACCATGACGGTCCTCGAGTTCGGACCCGGCGAGGGCTGGTACACCGAGCTCCTCGCGCCAGCGCTCGCGAAGAAGGGCAAGTTCCTGGTCACCAACACCGACCCCAACGGTCCGCCCGACGAGCGCAGCACCTTCTACGGCCACCGCTTCAAGATGTTCCTCGAGACGTCGCCCGAGGCGTTCGGCAAGGTCGAGACCATCAACATCGACAACAAGACGCCGAAGCTCCCGCAGGAGGGCACCGTCGATCTCGTCATCCTGTGCCGCGAGCTTCACGGCATGGTGCAGCAGAACAAGACGGGCGAGTGGCTCGCCGAGATCCAGAAGGCCCTCAAGCCGAACGGCGTGCTCGGCATCGAGCAGCACCGCGCGAAGGCCGACGCGAACCCCGAGGAGAGCGCCAAGAAGGGCTACCTCCCCGAGAAGTGGGTCATCGAGAAGGTCGAGGCGGCGGGCTTCAAGCTCGCTGGAAAATCCGAGATCAACGCCAACGCAAAGGACACGAAGGACTACGCGGACGGCGTCTGGACGCTCCCGCCCTCGTACCGCCTCGGCGACAAGGACCACGACAAGTACGCTGCGATCGGCGAGAGCGACCGCATGACGCTCAAGTTCGTGAAGGTCGCGAAGGGCGCGCCGAAGACCGACAAGCCGGCGACGACGGCCAAGCCCGCCACCCCGGCGACGCCCGCCGCGCCCGCGAAGAAGCCCTGAACGAGCGCTAGTTCGTGGGCGTCGTTCCCCGACTCGTCACGTTCGATACGAGCGTGACGAGCGCGGCGGGGTCGATCGGCTTCGCGACGTGTGCGGTGTATCCCGCGCGCAACGCACGCGCGCGATCGTCGTCGCGCGTGAAGGCGGTGACCGCCACCGCAGGCAGGAGCCCGCCCGATTCGGCGGGAAGCGCACGGATTCGCGCGATGAGCGCGTAGCCGTCCTCGCCCGGCATGCCGATGTCGGAGACGAGCAGCGACGGCGGCCGCTCGGCGATCGCGTGCATCGCCTCCTCGGCGCTGCCGACCGACGTGACGACGGCGCCGGCTTGCTCGAGGACCGCGGTCACCAGATCACGCGCGTCTTGCTCGTCGTCGACGACCACCACGCGGATCCCTGCGAGCGTCGAGAGCGCGCCGGTGGGTGGCCGCTCGGAGGCGCCGGCGCCGAACGTGCCTTCCGCGAGCAACGGAATGGTCACCGTGAGCTCGGTTCCTTTTCCCACGCCGTCGCTCGCGACGTTGACCTGGCCTCCGTGCAGCTCCACGAGATGGCGAACGATGGCGAGGCCGAGACCGAGACCGCCGTGCGTCCGCGTGCGACTGCCGTCGGCCTGACGGAAGCGATCGAAGACGTACGCGAGGAACTCCTCGCGTATGCCGATGCCGTCGTCGCGGACCGAGAGCTGCGCGGCGCCACCATCGCCGTGCCTGAGCGTGATGGCGACGCGGCCGCCGGCAGGCGTGAACTTGATGGCGTTGCTGATCAGGTTCGAGACCACCTGCGCGAGGCGATCCGAGTCGCCCATGATGGGAAGCGGCTCGGGGTCGAGCACGATGGACAGCGTCAGGCCCTTCGCCTCGGCGGCAGGACGCATCGAATGCGCGGTCGCCTCGACGAGGCCTCGCCAGTCGAGGGCGCGCAGGGAGAGACGGAGCTTCTTCGAGATGATGCGCGAGACGTCGAGCAGCTCGTCGATGAGCCTGGCTTGGGCCACAGCGTTGCGCTCGATGGTGGTGATGGCGCGTTCACGCTGCGCCTCTCCGAGGCGGCCCGCGGTCAGCATCCGGCTCCAACCCAGGATGGCGTTGAGCGGCGTCCGGAGCTCGTGGGAGATCATGGCGAGGAACTCGTCCTTCGTGCGATTCGCCTCTTCGGCCTCCGAGCGCGAGCGCTCGAGCTCGACGACGACGTCGCGCAGGGCGAGCTGCCGTCGTCGCGCGCGCAGGCCGGCCTGCACGGCGGCGAGCAGCGTTCGCGTCTGCATCGGGCGCTCGATCACCATGACGTTGCCGAGGCCGTCGAGAGCGCGCGTCCGCAGCGCATTGACGCGCCCGACGTCTCCACCGGTCGAACAGAGCACGACGGGAAGGTCCGACCACTTCGGCTGATTTTCGAGCACTCCCGCGACGCGATCGAGCGCATGCGCGGAGAGCGCCTCTTCCGTCACGACGGCGCTCGCAGCTCCGCCCTCGATGGCCGCGCACAGGTCGTCGAGCGTGGCGCAGGTCTTCGTCCAGTGCCCGGCTCGCTCGAGGATCTGCGCCGACAGCTCGGCGTCACGCCCGATCGGTGCATAGACGAGGACGAGCTCGACGAGGGGGTCACGCCCCGTGTCCGGCATTGCTGTCTCCGCCTGGGGCCGCATCCAAGGAGCCGCTGCCGTCTCCGTTCGTGGGAATCGGGACGCCGGTGAAGACGCCGCGGAGATGGGAGAGCGCCTCGCC
>JAYTZB010000717.1:0-1917 GCA_043742085.1 Polyangiaceae bacterium | reverse complement strand
GCCCGGCGGCCCTGCGGTCGACAGCGAGACGTTCTTTCCGACGACCACCTCGCCCTTCTCCGCCTCCTGGAGGACGAGCGTGAAGGAGGTGCTGGACGGCGGCGCGGCTCCGTCGTTCGCGGTGAGGGCGAAGTCGAACCGGTACACGTGACGCTCGCCGGTACCGGGCAAGCGCGTGCTGGAGCCGCCGGCGCTCGTCGTCGATGCGGTGGGCGGCGGACATGCCTGCTGCGGAGCGCAACCCAGCGCAGTGAGCGCGGACGCCGACACGAAGACCAAGGCAGCGAACGGGAGGAATGAAGAGGTGGACGGGAGGAATGAAGAGGTGGACATGACGAGCTGGGCTGCAACGCATGTGCCTCGTGGATGCGCTGTAGAAACGACGAACATCCGCGCGTAGAGGGAGCGCGTCGCGGACAAGTTGTCAGCGGTACGCGGGGTCGCGGGCGACGCGCTGACAGATCGTCGGCGCGGACCACGCGGGTCACGCGGGATGACGAGGACCAATAGTTGTTGACTACATGGATCGGTGCCGGCATAAAGATCGCCGATGAGCGGCGCAGACAACGCGCGGGATCCGGTCGCGTACGCACGCGGCGCAGTCGACCTCGCACGGGCCTACCAGAGGGTCGTCAACCGCGCGCGCACCCGCGCTGCGCTCGCCGAGAAGCGAGCGCGCGGGGAGCGCATCGGCGGCGTGCCCTACGGCTACCGCCTCGCAGCCGACGGCGTCCATCTCGAGCGCGACGAGCGCGAGCAGTCGGTGCTCGACCGGGTCTTCGGGCTTGCACGCGAGGGGCTGTCGCAGCGCGCCATCGTCCTGCGGCTGGCCGCGGGCGGCATCGCGGGGCGCACCGGCGCGCCGCTCGGGCAGACGCAGGTCGCGCGCATGCTCCGCAACGCGTCGTGAGCGCGGGGGTAGGGAGCGGGGACGCGACGAGAGGGCCGGGCGGTCTGTGAGCTGATCTCGGTCTGCGGGCCGAGACGAGACGAGAGGCCGGCAAGGGGATGGGAGGGGGCCTGCAGGCGGTGCCGTGAGCGCGGCGGGGGGGCTTGCGCGCTCGGGTTCTCGCATCGACAGCCGCGCCTGCGGCTCACGCATCCTTCGGATGCGGTTGCGGAGACGAGAAGGCGTGGCGCGGCGCTCGTGCGGCGGCGGTGCTCGGGCGGCGGCGAGGTGCCGGGGCCGGTCGTGACTTCGCGGAGGGCTGTGCGTGGGTCTTTTTCTGGCTATTTTCGGCTTCCTGGTTCCTGGGTTAGAAACGCCCTGTTAGCGATGAGCACCCGCCGTCGCGTTCCCTTTCAGATGTCCTTAAAGGATCGGCGCAAGCTCACGCTCGCGGGCAAGAGGAAGAAGCGTCCCGGACCCAAGCCTGCGGAGTTTGCGAACGTGCGGCATCGGGCGCGTGCGGTGCACAAGTACTGGAACCCTCTGCACGTCACGATGCGGGCGAAGCGCGGGCTGCCCAGCTTCCGTGCGCAGACGCTGTCCGCGGCGTTCGAGGCCGCGGTTCGCCGGACCCGGCGCGAAGACTTTCGCGTCGTCGAGTTCTCGGTCCAGGACGATCACTTGCATCTCATCGTCGAAGCCGACGACGGCGATGCTCTGGCGCGCGGAATGAAGAGCTTCTCGGTGCGCGCCAACCGCCTCTTCAACGCCGCGTGCGGTCGTGGGCGCGGTCAGGTGTGGGGTGATCGCTATCACCGTCGTGACCTCACGAACGCGCGTCAGGTGCGTAACGCCCTCGTGTATTGCCTTCAGAATTACAAGAAACACCAGCGCGTCCAGAGCGGGCCGGCGCGGATCGATCCCTGCTCGTCGGCACGATGGTTCCAGGGGTGGACCGCCATTCGCCAGCACGAAGACGGGCCACGGCCGGCAGAAGAAGCGAGCACCGTGCTCCTACGCACGGCGTG
>JAYTZB010000716.1:0-2248 GCA_043742085.1 Polyangiaceae bacterium | reverse complement strand
GGCGCGACGACGAGGAGCACGATGATGGCGAGCGCACCGACGACGCCCGTGACTTGCGTCCTCGAGCCGGCCGCCTCCGCGACGGGCGTTCGCGTGGCGCTGCTGCTCACGGGGAAGCCGCCCATGAGCCCGGCCGCGACGTTGGCTGCACCGAGCGCCATGAGCTCGCGGTTCGCATCCACGCGATAGCCGAGGCGTGCCGCGAACGTCCGAGACACGACGCTCGTATCCGCGAACGAGACGAGCGCGATCCCGCCGGCGGCGACGAGCAGGTCGAGCGCGTCGTCCAGATTCAGGGCCGGAATCGCCGGCGTGGGTAGGCCGCGGGGGAGGACACCGCCGACGGCGACGGTGTGCTCGAGGCCGAGCACGGTCACGGCGATGGTGGCGCCGACCACCGCGATCAGGATGGCGGGCACACGCGGAGCGAAGGCCCTCCCGAGCAGAATGACGGCGAGGCACGCGGCGCCGATCGCGAGCGTCGCGGGCCTGGTCAGGCCGGAGCCTACGCCGCGCACGAAGGCCGCCACCGCCACCGCGAGCTGCGGAGGGCCTGCCGGAAAGCCGAAGAGCTTCGGGAGCTGTGCCACGAGGATCGTCAGGCCGAGACCGTTCATGTACCCGACGCGGACGGGCTTCGAGAGGAGGTCGGTGATGAATCCTCCCTTGGCGAGGCCTGCCAGGAAGCACATGCCGCCTGCGAGCCCGGCGAGCATGGATGCGAGCGCGACGGCCCGCGTCGGATCACCGTGGGCCTTGGCCACGACCACCGCGGCGACGAGCGGCGCGAGCGCGGAGTCGGGACCCAGGACCAGGATCCGGGACGGACCGAAGATCGCATAGGCGAGCAGTGCGGCGACCGTCGCGTAGAGGCCGTTGATCGCGGGCAGGCCGGAGGCCTCTGCGTAGCCCATGCCTGCAGGAACCAGGAGCGCCGTGAGCACGAGGCCTGCGCCGACGTCACGAGCGAGCCACGCGCGACGATAGTGACGCAGCATCCAGACGCCAGGCAACCACGACGCAGGCACCACGACCTCCTCACGTGCAGCGCGTGTGCCGACCGCGCGAACGCGAAGCGGCGGTGTGCACCATGACGCACGGCTTGCTGGAAGCGGCCGTCGCGAAGGTGAACGACGAGGAGAGCGAGCAGCCAGCCGCTGCCGGCCCGATGTCGGCGCCCGACGAGCAGGCGCGCCTAGCGCTCCTTGGGGGCCGCGCGTGCCGTGGTCTTGCGGCGGATCCTGCGCAGAGCGCGCTTGGCGCCGGCGCTCTCGGCGCGCGCCTTCACGCCGAGGAGCATGCGCCTGTCCATCGCGAAGCCGATCGGCTCGAGAAGGGTCGGTCCCATGCTCGAGCGCATCGCGACATCGTCGGAGCTCGCGCAGCGGAAGCGGCTGACCATCCGGCAACGCTGCGGCCCCAACGGTTCGAGGAGGAACGTCCACGTCGTCTCCGCCCACGGCTTGCCCGCCGCGCGCGCCTTCGCATCGGCCGCGCCATGGGCGACGAAGCAGCGGCCCTGGTCGACGCTGACGACCCGGAGCGGCGGCATCCTGGGATGCAAGCGAAGGAGGTCGCCCTTCTGAACCGCCCAGCTCGCGTGAATGGCCTCGGCGTTCCGCACCTCGCAGCCCATCACGTTCTCCAGCCACTGGTAGCTGTAAAAGCCTCCGCGATCGGCGCCGAGCTGCGCGATCCAGGGCCAGACGTCCTCGGCCGCGGCGTCGATCTCGATGCCGTGCGTCCAGCTCCAGCGAGGCTCTGGAATGAGCTCGTCGCCGGGATGGGGGCTCGCGGCCAGCTCCTCGCTCACTCCCCAGTGGTTGCGCGCTCCACGAAGGAACGAGGTGAGGAACGCGGCGGTCATGATCGACGCGCCGCCGACCCCCTCGAGGACGTCACGCCAATCGTCGCGCGGCAGTCGGCCCTCGACCCGAGCGGCGAGATGGCGGAGCTGCGCTCCCTGCATCAGGGCGTGCACGGGTCGGATCCACTCGGCGTAGAGACGGCCAGCCGCGGGATAGGCAGCGCGGGCTCGCACGTGGAGCCGCGTCGTCGATGCGTCGAGAGGCTCGAGGACGAAGGCCCATGTCGCGTGCCAGTAGTGCTCCTTTCGTGGAGCGGAGAACTCGCGCTGGACCTTGGCGTCCGCGTCGAAGAGGCCGCCGAGGACGAGCGCGCGGTGGGGCTCGATGACCAGCACCTCGAAGCCGTCGGTCGCGTCCGGGGACGCTGGCACGACGTCGCC
>JAYTZB010000715.1:0-2663 GCA_043742085.1 Polyangiaceae bacterium | reverse complement strand
GTGCTGTGGTAGTCGGTCTCCGCGTACGACGGCGAGCGGAAGGCCTCCGCGTAGCTCCCCTTCAGCGTTCCGCCGCGCCACGTCGTCAAGGCCGCAGCGAAGCGCGGTGAGACTACACCGTCGAAGCGCGTCTCCTTGTCGAAGCGCGCGCCGAGGTTGAAGCTGAGCCACCGCGTGGGGAGGATCGTCTGCTGGAGATACGCGCCGATGAGCGTGTCGTTGCGGTCGATGAGGCCCTGGCTCGATTGCAACGGCGCGCCGGTGTCGAAGTTGGTGAAGTCGATCTTCGATTTGATCTCGCGGAGCCGGCCGTCGACACCGATGGTCGTGACGAGGCGCTCGGTCTGGAGCCAGTCGAGATCGGTGCGGAGCTCGAGGCCCGCCCAGCGCGAGCGGCCTCGGCCGGCGATCGTGCAAGTGTTCACGCTGCTGTCGCCTGCGCCGAGGCACGCAGCCTTCGACGACGCGTTGACGTCGGTGAACCAGTCCCAGGCGTCGACGTACACGCGCGACGTGAGCTTCGCGATGGGGGCGAGCTGCGCGCGGTGCGTGAGATCGATGCCGATGCGGCGATCGCGCTCGTGGGAATCGGGATCGTCGAAGTCCTGGAACACCTTGGTGTACCGGCTGCGATAGGGCGCGTCGTGATCGAACGAGCTGAGCTGCACGTTGAGCTCGAAGTCGCCGAGCACCAGGCGCGCGAACCCGGACGGGAGACGCGTGTAGTATCCATTCTTCGCCACGCCGCCCCAGTAGCCGTTCTCCGGGCCGTTCCGCGTGTAGCGATAAGGTCGTGCGCTGGCGCCGTCGATACCGCCGTAGCGATAGTCGTAGAAGAACGCTGGGCCGTCCTGCTTGTAGTACTCGACGCCGGCCGTGAAGTCGGCCGGCGCCTTCGCAAGCGGCGTCGGGAACGACACGCCGGCGCCGACGAGGCCGCGCCACGACTTGCCCGGCTCGAATTCCGCGACGCCGTGGACGCCCGACCAGTCCTTCGCGTGCTTGGTGACGACGTTGATGACGCCGAGCATGGCGTTCGAGCCGTAGAGCACCGAGCCGGGACCGAGGATGACCTCGATGTGATCGATCATCTCGAGCGGGATCGAGGCGCCGCGTCCGAAGATCGCGCGACCGAAGAGCGGCTCGTTCTGCGTGTGGCCGTTCACGAGGAGCAGCATGTGGTCGCCGTTGTCGTTCGGGATGAGGACGCCGCGCGCCCCGATGTCGACGACGTGCTGCGAGTCGGAGGTGACGGCGCCGAGCGAGAGAAAATCGATAGCCTCGGCCAGCGTGCGGATGCCGTAGCGACGGAGATCCTCGGCGGTCACCGTCGTCACCGTCGCCGGAGCGGTGGTGCCGACCTCGGAGGTCTTCGATGCGGCGACGACGACGTTCTCGTTGAGCAGGCCTTCGAGCTCGCTCGTGTCGGTGTCGTCGGCGCTCGCCCGTGCCGGGGTGAACGTCGCGTAGGCCGCGAGCAGAGCGGCGAGCATGGGGCGCAGGATGCGCGAAGTCGCGGCGCGGCTCATTCGAGCACCTTCGCGAGCTTGAGCAACTCCGCCTTGAACGAGACGTCCTGGCGCTTCGCCTGTCCCAGGTGGACCACGATCTTCGGCTTGCCCGACACGAGGTCGAAGCCGAGCACGATGCCGCGCGCGACGTCGGCGGCGTCGGCGGCGACGCTCAGCACGTTCACGCCGTCGAGCGCAGCGCGGATGCCGGCCACCTCGTCGCCGAGGCCCGGCGCAAGGTAGACGATCGAGATGTGCTTCGCGCGACAGGCGTCGGCGAGGGCCTTCGCTCCGCCGAAGGGCGCGGTGGCCTCGTCGTGGGGGAGTCCGCCGATCTTGTCGACGCCGCCGAGCGCGCTCTCCATGTGCTTGGCGAAGGAGCTCGATGCGTCGTCCTTCGCCTTCACGATGATGAGGACATGCACGCGGTCCCCGGCGCGCGCAGCGAGGTTGCGATCGTAGGACGCCACCTTCGCGACCAGCTCGGCCTGGAGCGCGATGGGGACGGCGTTCTCGTCACCACGCGAAGAGCGCGGCACGCAGAGCACCGCGAACATGGCAAGCACGCCGGCCCACGCGAACCTGGCTCGCGCCGCGCCGATCTCGCGCGGCCATGTCCCTATGGCTGAACGGCACCCCACCTTTACGCTGCGGCGGTCTACCATGCCCGCCTGGGGAGGCCGTGAAGAACTCGCACCGACAGCCTCGCGGAGTCTCGATCGGGACGAAGCTGACCATCGCCACGCTGGCGGTCCTGCTCCTCGTCTCGGTGCTGCTCTATCGCGAGCTCACCCGGCGCGAGCGCCAATCCTTGCTCGCGGCGAAGGAGACGGCGGCGATGATGGTCGCCGATCTGTTCGCGGCGTCGCTCTCGGCACCCCTGGATTTCGCGGACAACGAGGCCGTCGAGACCGAGCTGCGCCACCTCGAGCAGAACGGCGAGGTGGAGTGCGCGGCCGTGTTCCTGAAGGGCGCGACCACGCCGGTGGCGAAGATCGAGCGCGGCTGCGATGCGACCGCACCCATCGAGCCGTCCCAGGTGGGGCGCGGCGTCTTCCACGAGGATCGCGTGGAGGTGGCGCGCCTCGTGGTGGGGCGCGGGAACGTCGACGTCGGACGCGCGCGGATCGCCTTCTCGCTCGCGCGTGAGAA
>JAYTZB010000714.1:0-4592 GCA_043742085.1 Polyangiaceae bacterium | reverse complement strand
TCGCGCTGAAGACGATGACCTTGCGCAGGCTGGGGACGTCGGCGCGGAACTTCTCGAGGAGCGGGAGCAGCGCCTCGTCGACGATGACGATGACGTCCTCGGCGTGCTTGGCGATGTAGCCGATCTCCGTCGGGTGCAGCCGCAGGTTGAGCGTGTGCAGTACGGCACCGATCAGCGGGATGGCGAAGTACGCCTCGAGATGCGGCTGGTGG
Organism: Polyangiaceae bacterium; assembly: GCA_043742085.1. GTDB lineage: Bacteria > Myxococcota_A > Polyangia > Polyangiales > Polyangiaceae > Labilithrix. The sequence continues at coordinate 4,380 of JAYTZB010000714.1, read as the reverse complement.
TTGAAGGCGAGGGTGGCGACGCGGTCCCCGGGCTTCACGCCCAGCTTCACGAGCGCGTGCGCGAGCTTCGCGGTGCGTGCCGTGAAGTCGGCGTACGTCATCCGGCACTGCGTCTTGTCGTGCAGCGTGCTGACGATCTCGCCCCTGGGAAAGAACGTGCGCGCGCGCTCGAAGACGTGCGTCAGCGTCAGCGGAAAATCCATCATCCGACCATGCAACATGCCCAGCAGGCTAACCTTCGACGCCCTTCAGGGAGAGGCCAAAAGTCGCTCCCACCAGGAGGCTCGAGGAAGGCGAAAAAGTTCGCCTCATAGGCGATCCGAGCACGCGGCTCCCGCGTAGGTCGGGGCATAATCCGCCCCGCACCCATGTCTACATCCACCTTGAACGTCGAAGACGCCGTCCGCGCCCGCTACTCCAAGGCCGCCGAGGAGCGCGAGCCCGCACTCTGCTGCCCGGTCACCTACGATCCCAAGCTCCTCGAGGCGATCCCCGCGGAGGTGAAGGAGCGGGACTACGGCTGCGGCAACCCGGCGCCCTACCTGCGTCGCGGCGAGACCGTGCTCGATCTCGGCTCCGGGTCCGGCAAGATCGCCTTCATCGCCAGCCAGGTGGTCGGCCCCGAGGGACGCGTCATCGGCGTCGACATGAACGACGACATGCTCGCCCTCGCGCGGCGCAGCATCGGCGAGTTCGCGAAGAACGTGGGCTACGCCAACGTCGAGTTCAAGAAGGGACGCATCCAGGATCTCGCCCTCGACCTCGGGCGCATCGACGCGCGCCTCGTCGAGCGACCGGTCCGTTCGGCGCTCGACCTCGGCGAGCTCGAGACGGAGATGGCGCGCCTACGCCGGGAGCTGCCGCTGATCCCGTCGGAATCGATCGACGTGGTCGTGTCGAACTGCGTGCTCAACCTCGTGCGTCCCGAGGACAAACTGGGGCTCTTCAAGGAGATCCACCGGGTCCTCAAGCGCGGCGGTCGCGCGGTCATCTCCGACATCGTGTGCGACGAGGACGTGCCCGAGCACCTGATGGCAGACGCCGAGCTGTGGAGCGGCTGCATCTCGGGCGCGCTCCGCGAAGACCACTTCCTCGAAGCCTTCGAGAACGCCGGACTCTATGGCGTCACGCTGCTCGAGCGCGACGACAAGCCGTGGCGCACCGTGGAGGGCATCGAGCTGCGGAGCGTAGTGGTCGCCGCGTACAAGGGCAAGGAAGGCCCGTGCCTCGATCAGAAGCACGCCGTCATCTACAAGGGCCCGTTCCACACCGTGAAGGACGACGACGGTCACATCCTCCGCCGCGGCGTGCGCAGCGCGGTATGCGCGAAGACGTTCGACATCTACATGCGCGAGCCGTACCGCGCGCACTTCGAGGCGGTGCTGCCCCTCACGCTCGTTCCGCTCGACGAAGCGCCGCAGTTCGCGGCGGCCGCGTGCACGGGCGACGCGGTCCTTCGCCATCCGCGCGAGACCAAGGGCCTGGACTACAACGTCACCACCGAGGCTTCGGCGGGCGCATGCGCTCCGGGCGCGGACGGTAAAGCGAGCTGCTGCTGAGCGGCCCACCGCCGCTCGGCAATGGCTTGGGGGAGCGCAGGGGCTGAACGATGTCGACGATGATGATCGTGGTGCTCGTCACGGGCGCGCTCGTGGCATTGGTGAACGGCGCCAATGACGTATCGAAGGGCGTAGCGACGCTCGTGGGCAGCGGGCTCGCGACCCCGCGTCGCGCGCTTGCGTGGGGCGCGGGCTGGACGGCCGTGGGCGGGTGGGCCGGCGCACTCTTGGCGGGGGCAATGGTGACCACGTTCGGCAAGGGGCTCCTCGAGGCTCACGTGGTGCCGTCCTTCGCGGCGGCGCTGGCCTCCATCCTCGGCGCCGCGGCGTGGGTGCTCCTCGCGACGCGGACCGGATTGCCGGTGTCTACAACCCACGCCATCGTTGGGTCTCTGTGCGGCGCTGCATCGGTGGCCTACGGCGTGGGCGGCGTACGGTGGGGCGCGCTCGCCGGACGGATCGCCTTGCCGCTGGTGGTCGGTCCCGTCGTGTCGCTCGCGCTCACGGCACTCGTGGTGCTCGTCGTGACGCGCCTGACGGCGAGGAGGGAAGCGCGCACCAGAGGCGGCGCGGGATCCGGGGGCGGGGGCGCGGCGGCGGGCGCCGGCCTTCCCGACTGCGTCTGCGTCGAGCCTGCGTTGGCGTCGGTCGTGGCAGACGGCGCGATGCCGGGGGCGGCACGTATCGCGCTCGCCGGTCCTCTCGTCACCGTCGACACGACGGCCGCGTGCGCTGTCGATCGGCCCGCGGCCGCACGCGTCACGCTCGACCAGGTGCACTGGGCGACGAGCGCGGCGACCTCCACCGCGCGCGCCATGAACGACGCCCCGAAGATGGCGGCGCTCATCGTCGCGGCCGGCGCGCTCGCCGGCACGGCTGGCGGCGTTCCGACGAGGGCGGCCTTCGCCGTCGTCACGGTCGCCATGGTCATCGGCAGCGTCTTCGCTGGGGGGCGCGTCCTCACCATGATGTCGACGAAGCTGACGCGGATGGACCGCTGGGAGGGCTTCGCCGCCAACGCCGTGACCGCATCGCTCGTCGCCGCCGGCGCGATCTTCGGACTACCGCTGTCGACCACGCACGTCGCGACCGGCGGTATCGTGGGAAGCGCGCTCCACCGGGGCAAGGGCGCCATCAGCAGGCGCACGCTCCGCGACATGGTCCTCGCCTGGGTCGTGACCCTCCCGTGCTCGGCCCTGCTGGGCGTCCTCGCCTACTTCGCGGTCCGTCTCTTCGTGCGCTGAGCGGTCGACCGCACGCGATCGCTGTCACGCCTCCGGCTGCGCGATGATCCGCTCGATGGTGCGCGTCGTCATCTCGCCCGACTTCACCTCGTCGTCGTCGAGGAGGCGCTTGTGCAGCTCGATGTTCGTGCGGATGCCGCCGACGATGAACTCGTCGAGCGCGCGGCGCATCCGGATGATCGCTTCTTCACGCGAGCTCGCATGCACGATCAGCTTCGCGAGCAGGGAATCGTAGTGCTGCGGCACCGTCCAGCCACCGTAGACGCCCGAGTCGACGCGCACGCCCGTGCCGCCCGGCGGGAAGTATTCCGTGATCTTGCCCGGCCACGGCGCGAACGTCTTCGGGTCCTCGGCGTTGATGCGGCACTCGATGCTATGGCCGCGAAAGCTCCACTGGCGCGTATCGGGTAGCTCGATCTTCTCGCCCGACGCCACGCGGATCTGGAGGCTCACGAGGTCGAGGCCCGTGACCATCTCGGTCACCGGATGCTCCACCTGCACGCGCGTGTTCATCTCGAGGAAGTAGAGCTTCTTGTCCTCGTCCATGATGAACTCGAGCGTCCCGAGCGACGTGTAGTTCGTCTCGAGGATGGCCTTGCGGATCACCTCGCCCATCGACGCGCGCAGCTCCGGATTCATCGCCGGGCTCGGCGCCTCCTCCATCACCTTCTGGTGACGACGCTGGAGCGAGCACTCGCGCTCACCCAGCGTCCACACGCCGCCGTGGTTGTCGGCGAGCACCTGGAACTCGATGTGCTTGGGGCGCTCGACGAACTTCTCCATGTAGACGTCCGGGTTCTTGAACCCCGACTCGGCCTCGTTCGTCGCCTGACGGAACGCCGCCGCCACCTCGGACTCGTCGCGCACGATGCGCATGCCGCGCCCGCCGCCGCCGCCCGAAGCCTTCATGATCACCGGCAGGCCGATGCGACGCGCCTCTTCCACGGCGTGATCGGGATCGCGGAGGACCTCGCTGCCAGGCAGGAGCGGCAGGCCGAACCGCTTCGCGTTGCCGCGCGCCGTGACCTTGTCGCCCCACGCGCGCATCGCCTCGGGCGTCGGCCCGATGAAGGTGACGCCGCACTTCTCGCACAGCCGCGCGAACTCCGGGTTCTCCGAGAGGAACCCGTAGCCAGGATGAATGGCGTCGGCGCCGGTGATCTCCGCGGCGCTGATGATGGCTGGAATATGCAGGTAGCTGCGCGCGGCCGGCGCCGGCCCGATGCAGACCGCCTCGTCGGCGAAGCGCACGTGGAGCGCGCGCGTGTCGACGTCGGAGTGCACGGCGACCGTCGCGATCCCGAGCTCGCGGCAGGCGCGGATGATGCGCAGCGCAATCTCGCCGCGGTTCGCGATCAGGATCTTCTTGAAGGGCGGCGTGGCCGGGCGCGGCAGCGAGCGCGGACCGACGCTGATCGGCCCCGCGTTGTTCGAGGAGCTCATGCCTTCTTGATGCGGAAAAGCTTCTGTCCGAACTCGACGGATTTCCCGTTCTGCGCAAAGCATTCGATGACCGTGCCCGAGAGCTCGGCCTCGATCTCGTTCATGAGCTTCATGGCCTCGACGATGCAGAGCGT
>JAYTZB010000713.1:0-1692 GCA_043742085.1 Polyangiaceae bacterium | reverse complement strand
AGCCGTATCGTGAACCTGCTCCCCTGCCCGAGCCCCGAGCTGTGGGCCGAGACACTACCGCCGTGCATGTCGACGAGATTTTTGACGAGCGCAAGCCCGAGGCCGAGGCCGCCTTGCGCGCGGTCGAGCGTCTGGCGGGCCTGAACGAACAGCTCGAACACGCGTGGTAGGAGCTCGCCCGAGATTCCGACACCCGTGTCTTCGACGGAGATCACAACGTCTGTCTCCACGCCCTCGGCTGTGACGGAGATGCGTCCGCCAGCGGGTGTGTACTTCGCGGCGTTGGTGAGCAGGTTTGCGAGGACCTGCGTCATGCGCACTCGGTCTACGTCCACCACGATGCCTTGCTTCGGCACCTTGACGATGAGTGCGAGCCGTCCGCTCTCGATGGCTGGGCTGGCGGTTTCGATAGCCGCGGCGACGAGGTCGGCCACCGCGACGGTGTCCCTTTTGAGGACCACCTTACCCCTCGCGATCCGCGCGACGTCGAGCAAGTCGTCGACGAGGCGCGCGAGGTGCTGCGACTGTCGCTCGATGACGCTGACCTCTCGTGCGAAGGCATCCTCGCTCCGCAGCTTCAGAAGATGCACCGCCGTCGCGATCGGGGCGAGCGGGTTTCGGAGCTCGTGCCCGAGCAAGGCAAGGAAGTCGTCCTTGGCACGGCTCGCCTCTTCCGCTGCAAGCCTCGCCGCACGTTCGCGCTCCGCGAGCCCCTTTTCGTCTTCGACGTCGCGATGCAGCCCGACCCACTCGTAGACGCTGCCGTCGGCCTCGACCACCGGGACCGCCCGGATCGCGAACCACCGGTAGACGCCGTCATGACGTCGCACGCGATGCTCGAAGACGAACATCGCGCGCATCGAAACGGCCTGCTTCCACGCGTCGATGGTGGGCGCCGCGTCGTCCGGGTGCACGGCGTCCGACCATCCGTAGCCGTTTGCTTCCGCTTCGGTCTGCCCGGTGTAAGCGCACCAATCTGGCTGGGCGCCGCGCATCTCGCCGTCGGGCGAGTTGGTCCAAACGATGTCGCCGGTGGCCTTCACCAAGGCCCGGTAACGGTCGGATGTGCGGCGCTCGATCTCTTCGATCGAACCATCGCTGCCTGCGCGCGCCATGAAGCGGCAAATTTACCGGTTCGATGCCCCGAACTCAACACGACGGTTCGATATACCCGAGGAGCAGCCCCGCTTTCGTCGCGCTCGAAGCCGCGGTCCCTTGCCGCGTGTCGCCGGCCGACGCCGCGCGCCACAAAGCGGTACAAGAGGAGACGTGACGACTCCGTCATCGCCGGCGAAAGCCGCCGTCCTGTCGGGGGGCGGCGAGATGGGCGCGCTCATGCGCGCGAAGGACTGGAGCACCACGCCGCTCGGACCGGTCGAGGAATGGCCGCAGAGCCTGCGTACGGCGGTGAGCATCCTGCTCGACTCGCGGTTCGGCATGTACATCGCGTGGGGCCCTCGCTACGCCCCCGTCGCGTTGCCGCGCATGACGTCGTCGAACATCGGCCCGATGATGTCCCAGCTCTCGGCGAACGTCGTCGAGGCGAGGGCTACCTCGAAGAGTGCTTTTTCACGTTCTCGTACAGCCCGATCCGCATCGAGCACGGCGTCGTCGGCGGTGTGCACGTGACGGTGACCGAGACGACGAAGGGCGTGCTCGCAGCGCGTCGCTTGCGCGCGCTCCATACGCTCG
>JAYTZB010000712.1:0-9036 GCA_043742085.1 Polyangiaceae bacterium | reverse complement strand
CGCGACCATCCCCTCCCCCGCGCAACAAAGCCCGGCCGGCGACGCCGCAGTTTGGCTAGCATCGGCCCCGCGACATGGTGAAGAAGAAGGTCTCCCTCGGGAGCAGCCCGGACCTCGAGGCAGACGGCCGAGGCGCAGCGGGCGACGCGGTCCTCCCGGCTCATCGTGCGGCGACGATCGACGTCCTCGAGCTGTTCTTCAACACGGGGATCATCCTCCACGACGTGGCGATGCCGCGCGGGCTGCCCGACACGGTGTCGAGCTTCATCGTGATGCAGCCGGGTGGAGCCGCAGCGGGAGCGGCCGGATCGGGCACGGGGACGGCGACGGCAACGGCCACGGCGGGAAGAGCCGGGCCTTCGACCTTTTCGGTGCGAAGGGCCAATCCTGGCGAGGATCCCGACGTCGAGATCTCCGCGCACGATCACCTCGGCGAGCTGTCGAACCGCTGGCTTCCGATCCCCTACCAGCTCTCGTGCCCGTTCGCGGTTCAGGTGTTCCTCGCGGAGACCGGCGGCGGCGGCGTTCGTGCGGTCATGGCCGTCGACACGCTCGAGCAGAGCGGCTCCGGCGGGCGTCACCTCGACGGCGCCTACGATGAGGGACGGCCCTTCCGCGCCCTCGACAAGGCGGAGGTCGCGCAGTTCTTCGATCACCCCGAGACGCGCGAGCTGGTTCGAAAGCTGGAGCGCGCCGGCATCGACAAGGCGCTCTTCAAGCTGGCCGCACTCCTCGAGACGCTTGCCCCGCTCCTCCCCAAGATCCGCTTCACGCGCATCGAGACGTCGCAGCCCATCGCGGTGTCGCTCGTTCTCGATCTCGGCAACTCGCGCTCGACCGCGCTCCTCGTCGAGGGCCGCGACTCCGGCGTGTTCGGCGTCCCGCTCGAGATGCGGAACCTCTCGAACCCGATCGAGACGAGCCAGGAGGCCTTCGACTCGCGCATCACGTTCCTGCCGAGCCCCTGGGACAAGGCGGTCTTCGCCACCGCCACCGGCGACTCGTTCCAGTGGCCGAGCGTCGCGCGCATGGGCCGCGAAGCGCTGGACCGTGCCCTCGAGACGCCGCATCGCTACCAGTGCACACTCTCCGGACCGAAGCGTTACCTCTGGGACGATCGCCAGACCGACGAGCGCTGGCACTTCGCGCAGAAGGTCGGTCAGGTATCGAGCGGCCCCGACGGCGGCGGCGAGCATCGTCCCGTATTCGGTCGCATCCTCAAGTACCTCCCCGAGGAGTCCGGCGGACGTTACTTGCGGGACGACGGCCCGCAGACGCCCGCCGACCCGCGCTACGCGCCGCGCTCGATGATGCTGTTCGCGATCGTCGAGATCCTCTGCCAGGCGTACGCCCAGATCAACGGCGCGCAGTACCGGATGTTCCAGGGCAAGGAGGCGAACCCTCGGGTCCTGAAACATGTAGTCCTCACGTATCCGTCGGGCATGCGCCTCGAGGAGCAGCGCGTCTACGAGGACCTCGTTCGCAACGCGGTCATCCTCACGTGCTTCGTGCTCAACATCCGCGCCGATCTCTATCCGAATCGCATCTGGGACCCCGCCGCGCCCACCAAGCAGCACTACGATCGCTTCCTCTTCGTCGACGAGGCGCTCGCGGCGCAGATGGTGTTCGTCTACCAGGAGGCTTCGGGCACCTTCTCGGGCAGCATGGAGGAGTTCATCTCCGTCTACGGTCACGTCCCGAAGGACGGAGGCACCGGAAAATTGCGGGTGGCCTCGGTCGACATCGGCGGCGGCACCAGCGACGTCATGATCGCCGAGTACGAGGACAAGCTCCCCGGCACCGGCACGTCGCTCTCGATCACGAAGCTGTTCCAGGACGGCGTCGGCATCGCCGGCGACGAGGTCTGTCGCGCCATCGTGGAGGACGTGATCTTCCCGCAGATCGTCGCGCAGCTCCCCACGGCCACGAGCAAGGGCAAGCTGCTCCACCTGTTCGGCGAGGGCGACGCCGGTCACGGCTCGGCATGGCGAACGCTGCGCGCGCGGCTCGTGCCGTATCTGTGGCTGCCGCTCGCGCGCTGCTACTGGGCGGTCGCCGAGGGCTTCGCGATGCCCGACAGCGCGCCCGAGAAGATGTACCTGCTCACCTACGTCTTCGAGATCTTCGGGCTGCCGGGGATCTCCGCGCAGGTCCTGGGCGAGGCCGATCGCTTCCTCGAGAGCGAGGTCGAGGGCTTCCCCGGCATCGAGAACCTGTTCCTGAAATTCGATGCGCGCGAGGTGGAGCGCGCCATCGAGCGCGTGCTCCGCGAGCCGCTCCGTCGCTACGCCGACATCCTCGCGCAGTTCGACGTCGATCTCCTGGTGCTCGCCGGCCGCACCGCGGCGCTGCCGTGCATCAAGGACCTCTTCACGAAGGAGATGCCCGTCCCGCCGCCGCGCATCAAGTCAATGGCGCGCTATCGGGTCGGCGAGTGGTACCCGTCGAAGTGGAAGGACCAGGGTTACATCAAGGACGCCAAGTCGACGGTGACGGCCGGCGCATCGGTGCTCCACCTCGCGAGCAAGAACAAGCTGCCCGGGTTCCTCATCGACGCCATCACGCCCGCCAAGGAACAGCCGATCTACGGCCTCTATCAGGACGCCGAGCCTCACATCGCGCGCTCGAACGAGCTGTTCCGCAAGGGCACCTCGAGCCAGGCGTTCGTCTACACGCACGGCATGCGCGTCGGCTTCCGCAACGTCGACTCGCAGGAGATGGAAGGCTCGCCCCTCTTCGAGGTGAGGCCCGCCAATCCCGATGTCGAGGCAGCGCTGCTCGAGGACCGCGTGTCGATCACGTTCGACCTCGGGCGCGACGGCAACATCACCGTCGGAAAGGTTGCGAGCCAGAAGAATCAGTACTCGTTCGAGCCCACCGACTTCGTGCTCGCCCTCAAGACCGCCGCGTACGACAAGTACTGGCTCGATACCGGGGTCTTCGACGTCGAGCGCTGACGAGACTCAGCGCTCGGCGAGCCACACGTCCAGCAGGCCGAGGCCGCCACCTCCGCGCGACGACGCGAAGTAGATCCAGAGCCCGTCGGCGGACACCACCGGCAGGTTGGAGATGGTGCCAGGCTCGTGCAGGCTCGCGACGATCGCCGGCGGCGCGAACGAGGCTCCTGCGCGCGCCGCGAAGTAAATGGTCATGTCACCGTCGCGATTGGATGCAAAGTACATCCCACCGCTGGGAGCCGCATATGGGAACGAGTCCTCGGACGGCCCGGAGACCGCGGTCATCAGCGTCGGTGAGCCGAACGGTAACGTCGAGGTGCCCCGCGTCGCGACGAAGATGTCGCTGCCGGTGCTGCCGCCGTCGGGTGTTGGCTGCGCGGTGACGAAGTAGAGCGAGAGGCCGTCGAACGCGAGCGACGGGTGGGTGTCGTCGGCCGCCGTGTTGAACGACAGCGGAGACAGTGCGCCGAACGGGGCCGCGCGGCTCGCACGCGTCGCGGTATAGAGGTCGACGCCACCCGCGCCGCCGGCGCGGTTGCTCGCCAGGAAGGCAGTGCCCTCGTCCGGCGACAGACGCACGCTGAGCTCGAGCGCGTCGGAGCTCAGCTCCGGCACGTCGACCGGGACGCCGAGGGCCGCGTCCAGCACGGGCCCGCGTCGATGGGAGGCCCGTCGCCGGCGTCGCTCGCGGGCGAGGCGTCGCTCGCGGGCCACGCGTCCGGAACCGTCGCGTCGTCGACGGGCGACACGGTGCCGTCACCGAAGCTGCCGCACGCGAGCCAGAGCCCCGCGCAGGCCGCGAGAGCACCGACGGCGGCCAAGGCAGAGACAGCAGAGAGCGAGGCGGTCATGCTACGAGACGACGAAAGAAGAGCAGCGCAGGCCTCGCGCGTCCACTCGACACCAGGCGATTCGTCGTCGAGGTGGGTCGATTTTGATGAGATACTTCGGACTGGATGGACGAGGAGCACATCAAGCAGGCGATGGTCTCGGCGATCGAGAGCTCCGACTTTGCACGCGTGGTTGCGGGGCTCGTCGGAAGAGCTGAGACGGGAGAGAGAGCGGCCACGGCCACGGCCACGGCCACGGCCACGATGACGGGCGGGACGCGGGCGCTGCTCGACCGGATCGTGCTCGGGGACATTCTCGACGACGCGATCCTCGGGGCGCGGCCCGCCGATCGGACGTTTCCTTTGCGGCTCTTTTTCTCGGAGCTGGGGACACTGCTCGGGAACGACGAGCAAGACGAACGGAAGAGCGCCGGCGAGCTCGCCTTCACGCTCGCGAGCGGTCTCAACTTCTTCTTCCGCGCCGAGATGGATCCCGAAGCGAAGATCCGCGTCGGGCTCGAGGTCAGCCGCCAGCTCTACGCGCTCGCGCACGATCCCCACGCGAAGATGGATGCAGACATGGTCGCAAAGGCCGCGCCGCTCCTCGCGACGCTCATGACGACGGAGCTCGAACGCGTGCGCTTCGAGAGCGTCGATCACGTCAGGGTCTACGACTCGCAGATCCACGAACGCACGGCCACGTCTGATCCGACCGGCTCGCGCATCGTCCGCCCGGCTTCATTTCTCTGCCGGGTCCAGGCCAACAACGCCGTCAAAGCGAAAGCACAGGTCGTCACGTGAGCAGCAGCATGAACGATGGACCGAACGCCACCTGGCTCCCGAACCTGGTCGGCGGCGTCTCGATCTGGAAGCTCGCCGTTGACCTCAACGAGGCGAAGTTCTTCGACGGGCGACTGCTCGTGCCGGAGACCGAGGGCTCCGAGAGCCTGCCCGTCACGGTGCGCTGGGATCTCACGGGCCTCGTTCCGCTGAGAGACGCGCGCGCCAAGTATCCGAGCGACGTCGACAAGGCGGTCAAGGATTTCCAGGGCGCGCTCGAGCGCGTCGCCAAGGTCTTCGCGACGAAGGACAGCGGCTTCGACAAGTACAAGACCGCGTTCACCGTGCCGTCCGTCGAGGCCGACCCTCAGGACATGCGCGGCAACTACTTCTACTCGCCGACCGCGCAGAAGCTCTACGTCATCAACTGGGGTGCGTCTCCGCGCTCCATGGCGGGCCGTGCCGAATACGTCTTCGGTTACGAGGACTGGGGCAAGGCGTTCAAGGACAAGGACGGCGGGTCGCTCGGCGCCGGCAGCGTCTCGGCGCTCGCCACGGCGTCCGCCGTCGCCGCGGCCGACGCGACCAAGACCGACGAGCAGAAGAAGAACGAGGAAGAAGAGAAGAAGAAGGCGAAGGAGAAGAAGGACGACGGGAAGAAGCGCCCCTGGTGGCTGTGGCCGCTCTTCGCGCTCATCGCCATCGCGCTCATCCTCCTCGCGCTCTTCCTCCTCAAGGCGTGCGAGGCGCAGAACACCCTCATGAGCGCCGATGGCGGCGAAGCGGGCGCCGAGGCCGCCGCAGACGGCCCGAACGACAGCGCGGCGAACGCCGACGCCATGGGCGAGGCCGGTGACGACGCGGCTGCCGCTGGCGACGCGCTCGCCGACGCCGCGGCCGACGCCGGCGCAGACGCCGCGAGCGACGGCGGCGACGCCGGCAAGGACGCCGGCAAGGACGCGTCCGCATCGAACGACGACGAGGAAGACGACGGCGACGACACGGAGAGCGACATCGAGATCGGCCCCGACGGAAAGCCGAAGCCCGGCGGCAAGGTCATCATCACGATGGGCGGCGCGCCCGGCGGGTCGGGCCCCGCGGCCAAGAAGGCGCCGCATCGCCGCCATTACCAGGCCGACGCCGTGAAGTGGCGCGTCGCAGCCGGCAACGAGAAGGTGACCCGCACCGAGACGCGCGGAAAGCGCTTCGACGTGTGGCTCACGAAGGGCAAGACCTTCCAGGGCGTCGGCGTCGAGTGGCAGGACAAGGCGGGCAAGTGGCATGCTCACTGATCGCGAGGCACGTACATGAGTGATCTCATCCAGACGCTCGAGACCGCCATCAACGAGGCGGTGACCGCGGTCGCCGGCAACGCGGAGGCGCAGGGCGAGGGCCTCGTGCTGCGCGATCTCGCGCTCCGGACCCGCAAGCTGCGACGCGCGTGGCAGCGGCGGCAGAGCGTCGGGCTCTTCGGCCCCTCCCAGGCCGGGAAGTCCTTCTTGGTTGGGGCGCTTCTCTCCCACGAGCTCGGCTCGCTCAAGGTCATGGCCCGCGATCGCGAGGTCGACTTCCTGAAGGAGATCAACCCCGCGAAGGGCGTCGAGTCGACCGGCACCGTCACGCGCTTCACCGCTTCCACCGCCGGGCCGACGCTGCGAAAGGGCGACTTCTACTGCGAGCTCCTCTCGCTGGAGGGCGTGCTCGAGTCGATGGCGACAGGCTTCCTCGTCGAGTGCACCTCGCCTCCGCTCGACATCGATCGCGTCGAGCGCACACTTCGGGAGGCACGCCTGCAAGCAGGCCCCCCGGCGCCCGCGGTCTACGCGCGCGCGTGGGAAACCGTCTGGCACGATCTGACGAAGAAGTACCAGGACCGGCATCCCTACCTCAACGAGCTGCGGCGCCATCCGGCGCTCCGCGGCGGGTCGCTCGGCACCGACATCCAGTCGACGGCGGGTTGGGTCCTCGTCTTCTCGCTCCTGTGGGGCGGTCCCGGCTACGCGAAGGACATCGACGCGCTCATGCGCACGCTCGTGCAGGGCACCGAGCAGCTCGGTCATGTGGAGGCGGTCGAGGTCGCCCTCCAGCACGTTCGCGCCTCGAGCGACGCGCCGAGCGTCATCGACGCGTCGTGCCTCAACGCGCTCGGCAGCGCGCGCTCGGTGGTGATGGCGACGACGTCCGAGCCGTCACCGCGCGACGTCGCGCTCGATCCGGGCGTGCTGGCGGCGCTCATCGCCGAGATCCGCCTGCCGCTGAAGTCGGTGCCGGGCTCGCTCCTCGACAAGGCCGATCTCCTGGATTTTCCGGGCGGTCGTGCGCTGAAGGGCATCAACGGATTCGGACCCGCGGAGCTCAACACCGGCAAGCTCGAGAACGCCATCGAGGTCTACAAGCGCGGCAAGCTCACGTTCCTCTTCGAGCAGTACTCGCTCGATCGCGAGATCACCGCGCTGCTCCTCTGCTCGCCGGGACCGACCAAGCCGGAGGCGATCCAGCTCCAGTCGCAGGTCGAGAGCTGGCTGCAGATCCGGCATGGCTCGGCGACACCGAAGGATCCGAAGGAGGTCGATCATCCCGGCCTCTTCCTCGCGCTCACCAAGTTCGACATGAGCCTCGGCGCGCTGCGCTCTGACAACGCGAAGGATCGCTGGGACTCGCGCGTGCAGGAGGCGTGCGTCGACTTCTGGGCGCGCGGACACGGCTCGTGGATCCTCAACTGGGGCAGCAAGGGACGTCCCTTCACCAACGTGTTCTGGATCCGCAACCCGTACGCGGATCAGATGCAGGCGCTGAAGCCGGGCGACGCCGACTACGAGACGGTGAAGCAGGGCTACCTCGCGTCGCGCGCCGTCGAGACGTTCATCAAAGACCCCGCGGAGAAGTGGGTCGCCGTCGAGGGCCTCGAGCCCGGCGGGTTGCCGAAGAGCGGCGTTCCGCTGCTCGCGACGCACCTGCGGACGAAGATGAGCGAGGACATCAAGGCGAAGGAGCTCGCCCAGGAAGCGCGCGCCATTCGCTCCGAGCTCCTCAGCGTGCTGAAGGCGCTCACCCCATCGCGAGACGAGGCCGAGGAGCGCGCGCGCAAGCTCGAGGAGGCGAAGCAGCTCGTCTCCGCGGTGGAGGCCGAGATGAGCCGCCGCTGCACGGGCGCCGTGTTCGGTGAGCTCATCGATCTCATCGTCGCGCCGGAGCCCGATCTCGAGGCCGAGGTGAAGAAGATCCTCGATGTCGTCATGCCGATGAGCATCAAGGCGAGCGACAAGGTGAAGAAGGTCCTGGTCCACGTCCTCAAGTGGTGGTCGAAGCTCGCCGCAGAGCGGCTGCGCGGCAGCGAGCTCGCCATCCCGCAGGCCCAGGCGGAGAGCTTCGTGCGCGAGGTCTGCACGTCGAAGCTGCTCTTGCCGGTGCTCGGCAACGCCATCTTCCCGTACTTCGCGCGCACGCAGGTCGACGTCGGCCTGGTGGCCACCATCCTGCGCGTGAAGATCTCCGACGCCATGCTGGGGCTCCTCGTCGTCGACGGCAGGAAGACGCCCGACATGCCGGTGCGCCTGAGCTACGCAGAGGACGCGTCGGACAGCGCCGCCGCAGTCGACTGGGCGAACGTCGACTTCGACGACGAGCCCACCGCGCAGCCCGGAAAAGGCGTATCGATCGTGTTCGCGGGCAATCGCTACTTCTCGAAGTGGTCCGCCGGTCTCGGCGACTTCTACGTACGCAGCGGCGGCTCGCGTGGTGCGAACATCGAAGATGCGCGCGTCATGCACCTCACCGAGGTGCTGAAGCGCGTCGAGAGCGTCGACATCCCCTCGCTCCCCGGCTGAGCCTTCCCTCCCCGCCTTACCCATGCCGCCCGCTGATCCGCCTCGACTGAACCGCGCTCCGCAGGCCGACCCTTACGAGGCCGACGAGGCCGAGCTCGACGAGGCGGCGGGGCCGGACGCGTACGATCTCGCCGCGCTCCGCAAGCAGGCCAACGTGCCAGGGCTGCTCACGCTCGCGAAGGCGTATCGCTCGGGCACGGCGCCCGGCGGCCGCGACATGGCGAGGTGCCTCGAGGCCTATCGCGCCGCCGCGGAGCTCGGCAGCGCGGAGGCCGAGTACGGCGTCGCGCTCTTCTACATGAACGGCGGCTCGGTCGTTCCGCAGGATCTCCGGGCGGGCACGTTGCACCTCCGCACCGCGGCCGAGAAGGGCAGCGTCCCGGCGAAGGTCTATCTCGGCAACCTCTACGAGCTCGGCATCAACTACAAGGCCGACGCCGAGAAGGCCGACGTCTGGTACCGCAACGCTGCGCGCGGCGCGCACGTCGAGTCCGAGCAGGGCTCCGATGCCTGGAACCGCGATCTCGCCGAGCTGGGATGCGCGCGCTATGCGCTGCTGCTCGAGCGCGATGCCGGCGTCGACGACGCCGAGAAGAAGCGGCTCATCGCGCGCGCAAAGGCGCATGGCTACGGGCTGCGCAT
>JAYTZB010000711.1:0-1836 GCA_043742085.1 Polyangiaceae bacterium | reverse complement strand
CCAGTCGAGGCGGCGGCTCAGATCGGCCGTGTCCTCGTCGACGGCGTCGATGACGCCCGCCCGTGCCCGGAGCGCCGTCCAACCGCCAACGCTCTCGCGATACACGTCTTCGACGTCTCGTCCGCTTTCGTCGAGGAACCGCGCGAGAGTCACGTCCCTCCCCTGCCCCTCACTGCCGCCGGCGCCCGACGCCATCTCGCGGAGCTCACGCGCAAGAACCGCGGCGGTCGCGACCGCCTGCTTGAGCGACTCGAGCACGCGCTTCGTGACGACCGCGTCGAGCTGGAAGACGCAGCCGCTCGGCAGGTACGGAAAGCCCTCCTTCACGTCGCGTTCCAGCCGTCCGCGCGGAATGCCGGTGATCGCCGCATAGACACCGTCGAAGCGAAACTCGGCACGATGCTGCCCGATGAAGTCGAGAACGAGGCACGTCGACTTGCCCTCGAACAACCGGAGGCCGCGGCCGATCTGCTGCACGAACAGCGTCGCGCTCGACGTCGGCCGCAAGAGGAGCAGCGTATCGACGAAGGGTAGGTCGACGCCCTCGTTGTAGAGATCGCACGTGCACAGCACGTTGACCTCGCGATCGCGCAAGCGGCGCGGCGCGCGCGTGCGCTGCGCCCCTTCCGTTCCGCCGTGCACGACCTCGGCGGGGATGCCGCGCTTTGTCAGCGCCTTCGCCATGAACTCCGCGTGCTCGACTGACACGCAGAACGCGAGCGCGCGAATGGCACGCGTGTCGACGACGCGCTTGCGCAGCTGCTCGACGATGAGATCGACGCGGATCTCGTTCCCCGTGTAGAGGTTCGAGAGCTCGCTCGTCTGGTAGCCGGTGCGTGACCAGCGGATGCCATCGAGCTCGGTGCCCGCGGCATCGGCGATCCCGTAGTACTCGAACGGCACGAGCAGCTGGCGTTCGAGCGCGTGCCAGAGGCGGAGCTCGGCGGCGATGCGGCCGTCGAAGTCGGGCAAGAGCGACTTGCCGTCGGAGCGCTCGGGCGTGGCGGTGAGCCCGAGGAGGATCTCGGGCCGTAGCCTCGCCATCACCTCCTGGTAGGAACGCGCGGGCGCGTGATGACACTCGTCGACGACGACGAACCGAAAGTGATCGGCCGAGGTCCGCTCTCCGAGATGGCCGGCGGCGCTCTGGATGGTCGCGAAGACGTGCTCCCATTTTTCGGGGAGTTCGCCGTCGACGTAGAGC
Source organism: Polyangiaceae bacterium (assembly GCA_043742085.1). Taxonomy (GTDB): domain Bacteria; phylum Myxococcota_A; class Polyangia; order Polyangiales; family Polyangiaceae; genus Labilithrix. Next base: position 632 of record JAYTZB010000711.1, on the reverse strand, counting down.
TCACCGAACGCGCCGTCGCGCAGCACCTGACGGAACGTGGCGCGCGCCTGCTCGAGGATCTCGCGTCGATGCGCGAGAAAGAGGAGCCGCGGGCGCGTGCCTGCGCGCTCGCACGCCCGCAGGTAGTCGAAGGCAGCGATGACGGTCTTCCCCGTTCCGGTCGCGGCGACGACGAGGTTGCGAAAGCGGCCATGAAGCGCGCGCTCGGCCGCGAGACGGTCGAGGATCTCGAGCTGGAACGGAAACGCCTGAAGCGTGAAGAGGGCGACGACCGACGTCTCGCCCTGTCTTTCGGCTTTCAGCGCGGCGCGTAGCTTCGCGCGGTGCGCGTCGGACGTCGCGTCATAGCGCTCGAACTCGAGGTCGTTCCAGAGACCCTCGAAGGTCCCCTCGAACTTGTCGATGACCTGCGGCAGATCCGCCGCGCAGACCTTGACCATCCACTCCTGGCCCGTGCCGAGCGCGGTGGCGGTGAGGTTTGCCGACCCGACGTATGCCGTGTGCAGCCCGGTATCGCGCGCGAACAGCCACGCCTTGGCGTGAAGGCGCGTGCGCCGCGTGTCGTACGAGATGCGAACTTCCGCATGCTCGAGCGCCGAGAGCGCATCGACGGCGCTCACCTCGGTCGTGCC
>JAYTZB010000710.1:0-2063 GCA_043742085.1 Polyangiaceae bacterium | reverse complement strand
CGAACCTCGATCGTGAAGTTCCTCGAGTGGAACTTCAGCTTGATCGATCCGACGCAGACCGACAGGCCGGTCCCCGAGAACTGAGCTCCGGGTGTCAGTGCGCGAGGCGCGCGAGCAGGGCGGGGACGTCGACGTCCTCGTGCGTCGCGGGACCGAAGCCGATCGGCGTAGGCGTGCCGGCCGCGGGGCGGTCGATGATGTTGCGCAGTGACTTCTCGTCGTCGAAGCGCTGCACGTGCGCGGCGTCCTGCGTGGTGCAGCTCGCGTACTCGGCGGTGTTCTTCGGGTAGGCGCCCCAGCGCATCTCGACGCACTCGTAGGGATCGAACGAGAGGTCGAAGAGGCGAGCCTGGATGTCGTTGAGCGTGAGGTTCACCGGGCTGCCGGCCGAGCTCGTGTACGTGATCTTGCAAGACGCCTGGTGGCTCTTCCAGATGCTCGCGTACTTGGCGACGAGAGCGCGGCTCTGCGCGGTGTGCGCGCCGGCGCTGGTGTTGATGAGCTGGAAGATGTTGCGGAAGCTCGAACGGAGCTTCTGATCGCGACCGGGCGTCGAGAAGGACTCCCAGTCGCCGTCGGCGCCGTAGATGTTCGCGGGGAGGTCGACGAGATCCGCGATCGCCATCTGCTTGCCGACGTCGACGGCAGCGACGCGTCCTACGATGTCGGTGCAGAGCTGGTCCATGAGCAGCGTGAGCTGTTGATCGGGCGGAAGCGCCACGCCGCCGGTGAGCTGCAGGCGAACCCAGTCCACGTAGCCGGCGCCGTGTCCGTACTGCGACGAGCCGAGATCGGTGAGGCTCGCGTTCGGCGCGTAGTCGAGGGTGTGGCTGTCGATGGGGCGGAAGTTGCGGAAGCCACCGCCCTGGCCCACGCCGCCCACCGCGAGATCGCTGGAGAGGATGTGCGTGGAGAGCGAGTTGTCGGGGTGACCGTCGATGAAGCGGACCGTGCCGTTGGCGTCGACCTTGTAGACGAGGAGGACGTGACCGTTGGGGTCGTAGTAGACGGTGCCGGGTCGGACCGTGCCGGGCTTGATGTCGATCGGGTAGGTGTCGTCGTTCTCGACGGTCGGGCCCATGCGGTAGAAGCCCGAGTGATAGAGGCTCGCGATGCGGTTGAAGAGCGCCTGCATCGTCGGCGACGTCTTCGCGGTGCTCCACGCGATGGGATGGTTGTTCGCGGTGTAGCGGTAGTCGGGCTCCTTGTCGGGCGCGAGGCTCGCGGGACGATCGCCGACCACCTCGCTGACGTACTTGAAGGGGCGACCGGTCTTGATCGCGAAGTAGCCGCGGAGGCCGATGCCGACCTTCGAGCAATCCGCGAACACGTTGAGGTCGGTGTCGGTGGGCGCCTTGTAGGGATTGATCGTGGGATCGTTGATGCACTGCGCGAGCGTCGTGCACTTGTTCGCCTCGCGAGCGTTGCCGATGCCGGCGATGAACGTCGACCACTCCTTCTCGGCCGTGGCGTCCCAGGCCTTGGTGCCCATCGACAGATCGTCCTGAGCGCTGTTGCTGTCGTCGGTCGCGGGAGCCGCGCAGCCGGCGACGGCGGGAGCCGCGCAGCCGGCGACGAAGGTGAGAGCGAGGAAGGAGCGGAGGATGGTTCGCGAGGTGGACATCGTGAGCGAGGTGTACGCAAAGCTCGTACCTGACTCGGAACCACCACGATCGCCGCAAATTCCCTGGGTTCGAGGGCATCGTCGCGACTTCCATCGTGGATCCGGGACTTCGAAGCGCTCGCCTCGGCGCGATCCAATGATCTGTGAGAAAGGCCGCAAAAACCGCGGGTGCCAACCCCGCAGATGTAGGCGTGCGACCTGCACGGGAGACCCGCATGCGTTACCGCGCCTGCTCTGTCGGTCCTCTCTTCGCGCTCACCATCGCCGCCTGCGCTGCCGGCTGCACCGCCTCGGACGACGCCTCCGACGACGACGTCACCGTCGAAGGCGAGGAGTCGAGCGGCTCCGCGCTCTCCGCGGCCGACTACCCGGTACCGAACCTCAGCGCCGAGGAGAAGGCTGCCATCTTCGCTCGCTACCACGTCGATCCCGACGGTGT
>JAYTZB010000709.1:0-3120 GCA_043742085.1 Polyangiaceae bacterium | reverse complement strand
ACCGAGATCTCGAAGCTCGGCGTGGAGCCGTTCGAGGACGAGGGCGGCGTCACCGGCGTGTGCGTTCTCTCGACGTCACACTGCTCGATCCACACGTGGCCGCTCCGTCCGTTCTTCGTGATGGACGTCTACTCGTGCCGCGACTTCGACACGATGTCTGTGGAGAAGCTGTTGACGGAGCGCCTCGGCGCCTACGATCTCCAGGTCACCGACGTGTCCGAAGCGCTCGACTACAAGTTCGCGGGCAAGCCCGTCCGCCCCGAAGCCGAGCTCGTCGGCCAGGCCTGAGCGGATCGCGCCGCCTACGCGGCTTCGACGAGGCCGAACGCGGCCACGCCGCGTGAACGGAGCTCGCGACGGAGCGCGGTCGCCTTCGAAGGTGCACCGAGGAGCCGCGCGAGCAGCTCGGCGGCCCACTCGTCGAGCATCGCATTGCCGCAGGCGGCGAAGTCATCGCTCGTTCCGGCGAGCATGGCTCGCCACGCTCGCGTCTGTCCGATGAACGTCGCGCTGACCTCGGTGCCGCGCGCGATGTCGGCCTCGGCGAGCGCAACCCCGGCGTCGGCGGGCATGGCGTGGTCGAGACGCCCCTCGAGGAGCAGGCCCGGCAGGAGCGACGCGACGTACGGCGACCCGGCGCCGATCGCGACGTCGGCCAGCGTGGACACGAGGACCGTGAAGGGGTCGTCGGACGCGGGCGGCAGGGACGTTGACGTCGCGACGAGCGCAGGCGGCGCAGGGAGCGGAGGCGCGGCCATCATCGGCGCGCCCTCCACGCTCGCGCTCTCGTCGAGCGGCGGCAGCTCCTCGACCACGATGTCGGCGGCGTCGTCGTCCTCGTCGTCGAGATCATGGACCGCGCCGCGAGCGACGATGCCGCTGATGCGTGGCTCCGGCACGGGCGGCTCCTCGATGGCGTCGATGACCTCGATGGCTTCGATGACCTCGGGCTCGGGCGGCGCGAGGAGCTCCGCGACGCTCATCGACGCCGGCTCGGGCTCGATGACCATCACCGCCGTGATGGTCTCCGGCGCGATGACCGTCACCGCCATCGGCTCGGGCTCGGGAGGGATCGCGACCGGCAGGCCGGTCACGTCGAGGCACACCCAGCTCACGCCACGATGCAGCTCGGGATTGTCGTTCGGAAACTCCGCGGCGAGGCTGACCACATCCACCTCCACAGTCTCCACTTCTAGTGGGCCGCGGCGGATGGGCCAAAAAACAGGCCTCTTACGTATGCGCGAGGAGGTGCGTGAGCGCGAGCGTCAGCGCGGCCTCGCGTCCGCGATCGGTGCCGTCACCTTGCCGGTGATGCGCGGCGGAGGCGTCCCCTCCAGGACCTCGTTGCCCTTCGTGTAGATGTGTCGAACGCGATGTGCCCCGGCCGCGATCTCCACCAGCGCGTCCTTCGCGATGGTCACCGTCCCGGTGAGGATCGTGCCGGTCCGCGCGTTCGCGTCGTTGCCACCCGCGCCGCTGCCGACATCGGACGACGACGAGGAGCACACAGCGACCGCCGGGCGGACACTGGCGTCCGCGCACATCGACGCCGGGGTGCAGGCGCGCCAGGCTCCGGGCCGGCGGAGCACCGCTCGCGCGCCGCACGAAGCTCGACCACTCGTGACAGCTCCGTGGCAGAAACCGCGTTCACGCGCCTGTAGCCTGAGGCCGTCAGGCTGTAGCCTTTTTCTCTCGGAGGTCTCTCTCGTGCCCAACGCTTTCATTTCCGGTACCGGCTTCTACGTCCCCCCTCGCGTCGTCACGAACGACGACCTGCGGACGCAGTACGGCATCGACACGACGCACGACTGGATCGTGCAGCGAACGGGCATCGAGGAGCGTCGCTTCGCCGAGGAGGGCGTCGGCTCTGCCGATCTCGGCGCGGCCGCCGCGGAGAAGGCCATCGAGAGCGCCGGCATCAAGAAGACCGATCTCGACATGATCATCTTCGCCACGCTCTCACCGGAGCACTGTTTTCCAGGCTCGGGCGTGTACATGCAGAAGAAGCTCGGGCTCTGCGACGGACCGGACGCGAAGTTCGTCCCCGCGCTCGACATCCGCAACCAGTGCAGCGGCTTCCTCTACGCGCTCGGCACCGCATCCTCGATGGTGAAGTGCGGACAGGCCCAGCACGTGCTCGTGGTCGGCGCGGAGGTCCACTCCGCCGCGCTCGACCTCTCGACCAAGGGGCGCGGCGTCGCCTCCCTCTTCGGCGACGGCGCCGGCGCCGTCATCGTGAGCGCCACCGAGGAGGACCGCGGCATCCGCAACTGGAAGCTCGGCGCCGACGGTCGCTTTGCCGACGTCCTCGCGCAGCGCGTCTGGGACATCCGGAAGCGCCCCTTCATCCCGCAGAACGCCGACGGCATCGGCCAGGTGCAGCCCGAGATGATGTGGGCGCAGATGGAAGGCAAGCTGGTCTTCAAGAACGCCGTCGAGCGCATGATGACCGTGCTGATGGAGGCATGCATCGCCAACAACATCAGCGGCGCCGACATCGATCTCTTCTGCTTTCACCAGGCAAATTTGCGGATCAACCAGTACATCCAGAACGCGCTCGGCATCCCGGACGAGAAGATCGTCCACAACATCCAGCGCTACGGAAACACCACCGCCGCAACCATCCCCATCCTCCTCGCCGAGGCGGTCCAGAGCGGCAAGTTGAAGCGCGGAATGAAGGTCGCGTGCTGCGCCTTCGGCTCCGGCTTCACGTGGGGCGCCGTCATCATCGACTGGTGAGCGGCGCTCGGCGCGCCAGAGGCGTCACGGCGGACCGCAGATGATCCCTACCAGCCGCGTGTAATAGGAGTCGTTGGCCTCGGCCGACGTCGTCTTGAGGCACTTCACCGCCGGCGAGCCCGCGGCGGTGTAGCCGGCGCACTTCGCGGCCTCGTCCATACCGAGGCTCATGCACTGACCGATCTTGCTCGCGTCCTTCTGGCAGGCGCTGAACTGATCGAAGGTGCCTCCCTGATCGAAGCAGTACGTACATGCTGCACGGCTGCACTGAACCGCCGCGTTGTACGCGGCGCCGCACTTGTCGGCGCCCGGCATCATCTGCGTGACCGCGATGCAGCCGGCGATGTTCGACGTGTAGAACTTGCGGCTCGACTGCCACTG
>JAYTZB010000708.1:0-9317 GCA_043742085.1 Polyangiaceae bacterium | reverse complement strand
TTGAGGACGCCGCTCACGCTGATGGCGGTGTTCTGCGAGTCGCTCGTGTCGGGCAATGCCTTCGCGGTGTTCTCGGCGCCGCCGGGATCGCCGTTGTCGACGCACGTGTCGCCGCCGCCTTCAGGCGTGGGATCGACGCTGCTCCCGCCGCCGTCGCCGCCCATGTCGACGAAGCCGGCCTCGAAGTCGGGGCGCGTCGTGGGATCGGGCTTGACCGTTCCGGTGGTGCCGGGTGCCGGTGCCGGATCGTCGACGGCGGGATCGCCGTTGGTGGCGCAGCCGAGCCACGCTCCGGCGACGGCGATCGCGCCGAGCAGCAGGAGCTGCGAGCGCACGCGCGTCGAGCTGGAACGAGGAAGCATCTCGTTGAGGATTGCTGGAGAAGCGAGTGGGCGCAAGTGGTCGACTTCGGACCTGGATCGCGCGTGCTTCACCCGTCGTGACGCAGCGCTCAGCCGGGCGGTCCGTCGCCGTCCGGACGCTCGACGCCGACCAGCGTGAAGCCCTTGTTCGGGCCGAGATCGTAGAGGTGTGCGCGGAGAACGCCCACGGCCTGGCCATTGGCGATGTCGACGACGACATAACGCGAAGCGTCGCCGTCGGCGACGCCGCCGTCTTGCGCGCGATGGGGAATGGTCACGCAGACGGTCCCGTCGGCGTCGGCGCGCACCGTCCCCTCGCCCGACGGCGTGAAGCGCGCGCCTGTGAAGACCTTTGCCCCGTACTTGAACGAGCCGTCGTCGAAGACGTGCGAGTAGCGCGCGAGGTCGGTCCCGCAGAGCTGACCGCTGGCGTTCGTCGTCACCTCGCCGATCGGAGACAGGTTCTTGAGATAGCGGCGCAGGATCACGTCCCGCCGGACGATCATGGTCTTGATGAGGAAGTCGGTGTCCTCGGCGTCGGTGAACTTGCCGATCTTCACCGCCGCGGCGACGTGCTCGTCGCGGAAGCGCGCGATCTTGCGCGCGGCCCATGCCGCGTCGTGCTCGCGTATGCGCAGGAACGCCGGATTTCCGTAGCCGCCCTTCCAGTCGTCGGGGACGAAGTCGCGCGTCGAGAAGTAGCCGAACGTCCCCTTGCGGACGGCGCGCTCCCACGGCCGTTCGATGGCGCCGAAGGTGATGAAGTCCTCGCTGACGTGCTGGATGTCGAAGTAGTACGAGAAGCCGAGGCGGCGCGAGATCTGGTCCTCGGTCCACTGGCTGCCGAAGCAGTCACCCAGGTCGATGTACCAGTGCCGGATGTACCCGGGCGAGGCGTCGGCGTTCTTCGGGTCGACGGACATCCACGTGTCCATCGTGTTCTGCTCGCGCGAGTCGAAGTGGTTGGTCCACGCGGCGATGATCTTCGCGCCACGGAGCTCGCGCCGGTCCTCGTGGTAGACGACGTCGTTCGGGTCGTCGCCGCGCTTGCCGCTGTACGTGAACGGGCCGAGCGTGCGGCCGGGCAGCCACTTCGAGGCCACCATGCGAACGAGCTCGCCGCGATGCTGGGCGCCGTCGAGGATCTTCTTGAGCATCGCCTCGTCGAAGTTCTTCGTGACGCCGCTGTTGTCCGTGACCTTGAGCCCCGGCGTCAGCTTCAAATAGCTCGGCTTCAGATAGACGACGGAGTCGCACGGCGCCCACCAACCGAGCGCGTAGTACATCCGCGACGCGATCGACGTGGCGCCGGTGGCGCGCTCGCCCTCGCCGGCAGGATCGGTCTTGAGCATGAACTTGCCGGGGCCCGGCACTTTCACACGGAAGCCGGGATTCGCGCCGTTCGGCTTGCCCTGGTCGATCGGCCACGACCCGTCGGTCGCCGACTCAGCATCGAGCTCCTTGTCGCAGTAGCCGCGCGTCACGTCCTCGACGCCGTAGGGCACGGTGCCCATGCGGTTCGTGAACCACGCGGAGTCGGGCACCTCGTCGAACGCATTGACGTTCGCGGACTCACCCGCGGGATCGACGGCGAAGACGCGCGCGAGGGGACGGAACGCGATCTGGTTGGCGCCGTCCCATGCGAACGGCGACTCGTAAGGATCGGGCGTGCAGACCCGCTTCTTCTTGCTCTTGTCCTTGTCGTCGTCCTCGTCGTGACACGGCACGTAGACGGGAGCGAGATCGGTATCGCGCGCCACTGGCGCACGAAGCGCGAAGCGTCGCGTGGACGTTCCGCAACCGCTCGCGAAGAGAAGAAGGCCCAGGCCACCGAGCACCATCGAGGTCCGCATCGCGAACCAGGGTAGCGCCGTCAGCCGCCGAACGGGAGCATGCGTTCGACGATCCACGCTCGCACTTCCTCGTGATCGAGCTCGCGTAGTGCGACACGCATGAGCACGTCGGCGAGGTCGGGGCGCGTCGCTTCCAGCTTGAAACCGAGGGTCTTCGTGTGCCATTCGACCACGAGGACGCTCATGGCGCGAAAGGCCGCAAAGCAGCGCGGATGCCGCCCCAGCGCGAAGAGCAGCGCCGCGGGCACGTCGTACACGTCGTTCGAGAGGTGGTCGGCCTCGCGCAACGCGATCCGGATGGCCGCTTCACTCGCGCGCGCGTCGACGCCGAGCTCCGCCGCGATGACGGCGTAGGCCCGGGCGACCGCCTCGGGATCCGGGATCATGTGCCGCCTTTGGTCGGCGTCGTTGCCGGCGCCCGAGCCGCTTCGTCTGCGGCGGCGGCGGCGCGCTCGGCCGCGACGTCCTCGCCGAACTCGCGATCCTTCGCAGCGAGGGCCTCGTACTCGCGGCGCGCCTCCGGCCGAAGCGCGCGAAAGAAACGCACCAGGTCGATGACGCCGTCGGTCGGCGAATCGGAGCGATCGTCACCGCTCATGCGCTGTGCTCCTTGCCGGCGTCGCCGGCGCTTCTCGCGTTGCGTCCTTCGAGGTCGACATCGATGGGCCCGGGCATGCGACTACGGCGTTCGATCTTCGGCTTGGCCTCGTCGGCCTCGGTCTTGTGCAGCTTCCACCAGGCAGCGGCGAGGTCGTCCGACCAGTCGTCGACGCTCTCGCAAGCATCGAGCGCATGGGCGAGGGCCTCCGCGCTCGGGAACCGCCTTGCGGGATCCTTCTCGAGGCACTTCAGGATGACCGCCTCGAGATCGGCGGGGACCGGCGCCTGGAGGCGCTCGCTCGGTGAATCCGGCTTCGAGTGGAGATGGTGACTGCAGACCTCGACCACGGTCTTGCCCTCGAACACGTGCGTGCCGGTCAGCAGCCAGAACGCCACGCCGCCGACGGCGTAGAGGTCGCTGCGGCCATCGACCTGATCCGGCGCGGTGATCGACTCCGGCGAGAGGTAGAGCGGCGTGCCGGTGAGCGACGCCGTCGTGGTCGACGCGCTGTCGGTTCCGAGCTCCTTCACGAGGCCGAAGTCGAGGACCTTCACCACGTCGAACACGCCGGCGCGCTCGCAGAGGGCGATGTTGGCGGGCTTGATGTCGCGATGAATGAGCCCGATCGAGTGTGCCTCGGCGAGCGCGGCGCAGACCTGCTTGACGAGGTGGATGACGCGGCCGGGACCGATGGGCCCGAAGCGGACGGTGAGGTCCTCGAGGCTGAAGCCGTCGATGTACTCCATCACGTAGTAGAAGACGCCGTCCGGCGTGCGTCCGTAGTCGAAGATGGCGATGGTGTTGGGTGAGTTGAGCCGGCTCGTGAGCTGCACCTCGCGCTCGAAGCGTACGAGACCTTCTTTGCCCGCGCGATCGAACGGCAGGAGCTTGATGGCGACGTCTCGCTTCATCATCGCGTGGCTCGCGCGATAGACCGCGCCCATGCCGCCCTCGCCGATCTTCGCGCCGAGCGTGTACTGGCCGAGCTTCTGCGCCTCGCTCGCCTTCCTGCGGAGGCCGAAGATGGTGCGGGACGCCAGCGCGGCAGCGACCACACCGAGCCCGGCCCACACCGCCGTGAGCGCGGGATAGAGCGGCAACGGCAGCGTGTAGGGCGTGGGAGCTTCGCGGGCGTGGCACTCGTATGCGGCGTAGATCGCCGGCAGCACGCTGATGGCGCTCAGCGTGGTGGTGCGCGGGCCCGAGCTCGGGATCACGATGGCGCGCAGGATGAGGAAGATGATGACGCCCATGATCGCCGCGAGCTCCGGGCGATGGACCGGCGGGCCGTAGATGGCGGTGAGCCCGATGCACGATGCGGTGGCGATGGTGGCGACGGAGTCGATCGTCTCGAGCTCCGACGCCGTGCGCTTGCCCGCGACGCACGCGAGCCAGACCGCAGCGCAGATGAGACCCGCGGCGAGGACGAGGATGTTGAGCGGCTCGACCCAGTCGCGCCACGTCGCGAGCGGATGGAGCATGGCCGCGGCGTTCGCGAACACGTAGAAACCCAGCACGAACGCCGCGAGGATCCGCCCGAAGCCCGCGACCCGCGACTGCAGGAATGCGCGCCACTCCTCGGAGCTACGGGGTACGTCGGTGAGGGCGGGCATGCGCGCGGAGGTCCTTGCTTCCGGCTACAGGCTACACGCGGCGACCTGTGTCTCGTTAGCTCCTTGCAGATGTGCAAGGCCGCTTCTTGACCCACCTGGCCCTCCCCGTACCATCCATGTTCGCGTGCTCATCGACCACGTCATCGGCGGCAAGTATCGGATCACGGAGCTCATCGGCCAGGGTGGCATGGGTACCGTCTTCGAAGCCGTCCACAATGGGACCGGCTCGCGCGTCGCGATCAAGCTGATCGTCTCGAGCGACATCAAGGAAGAAGTCTTCGTTCGCTTCCAGCGCGAAGCCCGTGCCGCCGGCACCATCGACTCGCATCACATCGTTCGCATCTTCGACATGGGCACCGACGAGCGGTCGGGCAGCCCGTACATGGTGATGGAGCGGCTCATCGGCGAGGACCTCTCGCAGTTGATGCGGCGCGTGGGTCCGCTGGCACCGACGGTTGCATGCGCGCTCATCGCGCAGTCCGCGCTGGGCCTCGCGAAGGCGCACGAGTCAGGCGTCGTCCACCGCGACATCAAGCCCGCGAACCTCTTCCTCCATGACGGCGGCGACCACGGCGAGGTGGTCGTGAAGATCCTCGACTTCGGAATCGCCAAGGTCCTGATGGACGTCATGCAGCGCTCCGAGGAGGGCGGCCTCACGCGGACCGGCAGCATGCTCGGCTCTCCTCATTACATGTCGCCTGAGCAGGCGCAGGGCCTCAGGAGCATCGATCAGCGCTCGGACATCTGGTCGCTCGGCGTCGTCCTCTACAAGATGCTCTGCGGGCAGACCCCGCACGCGCATCTCCAGACCCTTGGGCAGGTGATCCTCGCGATCTGCTCGCAGCCCTCGCGACCCATCCAGGAGCTCGCGCCGTGGGTCCCGCCCGAGGTGGCGAGGATCGTCCACCGCGCGCTCCAGCCCGATCCCGGCCAGCGATTCCAGTCCGCCTACGAGATGCACGCTGCGCTGCAAGGCGTGTTGCAGGGGCTCGCTCCGTTTCGGCGCATCGACATCCAGCCGCTCTCGAGCACGCAGCGGATGCGCATCGCTCCGTCGATCGGCGCGTTCCGCACCGACGTGCCGACCAACGGCGGCACCCAGCACGGCATGACGCAGTCGCCTGCGCATCAGCCGGCCCCGACCAGGACCTCGAGCGGCGTGATGTTCGCGATGATTGCTGCTGGTGTGATGGGCGCGGTGGGCCTCGCCGGTATCGGCGCGGCGATGATCGCCAAGAAGCCGCACGTCACGGCGAATCCGCAGGTGACCGCGAGCAGCGTTCCGGGAACGCTCACGCCCGTCGACCCCATGACCGGCGCGCCGACGGGCCCCGGCGCCGGCACCGCAACGAGCACCGCGGTCATGCCCGCGGAGCGAACGGTGTCACTGTCGATCTCTCCCGCGACCGCGGTCGTCGAGGTCGATGGCGTCAAGCACGACGTGGTCGACGGCGCCGTGCTGCTGAAGGGACCGCTGGGAGCGGTCGTCAGCGTGCACGTCAGTGGTAACGGCGGCGAGACCACGCAGAGCGTCGCCATCACCGAGGGTGGCGCGATCCCGCCGAGGATCGCGATGGCGGCGACGGCGACCGCCACGACGACCACCGCTGTCGCGACGGGAGCGACGGCCGCGACCCCAGCGCCGCGTCCGACCGGCAAGCCGCCGGTTGCCGCCACGACCAAGCCGGGGCCCAGCGGCTCGCCGCTGAACGCGCAGCGTACGTTCGAGTAGCGGGCCAGCTCGGCCGGACGCGAATGAGATATGACTGAGCGCGGTGATACGTAGAGGCCGCTTCACCTCGTTCTGCGCGCTGCTCGCGACCCTTGGCGCTTCCGCGCCTGCCGCCGGGCAACGGCATCCCAAGCCCGGCTCGACGCCGCCGTCCGCCGCTGCGCCGACGGCTGCCGCCGGAGGCACCGCCAGCGCGACCGACGCGAAGAAGGACGAGGCGAAGGCCCGGTTCGAACGCGGGATGACGCTCTTCGATCGCAAGGTTTGGGACGCCGCGCTCGTCGAGTTCCTCGAGTCGCGAAACGCCTACGCCACGCGGTCCAACACGCAGAACGCCGCCATCTGCCTGCGTAACCTCAATCGCTTCGACGAGGCGCTCGACATGTTCGAGGCGCTCGTGAAGGAGTTCCCTACCCTCACGCCGACCGATCGCGCCGCCGTCGAGAAGGAGATCGGCGAGCTCCAGCAGCTCGTCGGCGCCATCGAGATCCGCACCGCCGAGAACGGCGCGCAGATCACCATCGACGGCCGCGAGCGCGGTCTGACACCCGCGGGCGCGCTGCGCGTATCCGCGGGAACCCACGTGCTCCGCGTCTACAAGGAGGGCTTCGCGCCCGTCGAGAAGCGGGTCGAGGTCGCCGGCAAGCAGGCGCTCGTCGTCGAGGCGAAGCTCGAGACGCTCTCGCAGTCGGGCCGCTTGTCCGTCACCGAGGACGGAGGCAAGGGCGCCGAGGTCCTCGTCGACGGCGTCGTCGTCGGCAAGGCGCCGTGGCAAGGCCTCGTCGCCACCGGCGAGCACGTCGTGTATCTCCGCGGCGAAGGCAACCTCGGCACGCAGCCGGCCAACGCTACCGTTCGCATCAACCAGGTCACGCCCATCGTGCTCGCGCTCGAGGCGCTCGACTGCTCGCTGAGGGTGGAGCCGACGCCGAACGGCGCATCGGTCGCCGTCGACGGCGTCGTGGTCGGCAACGGCCTCTGGGACGGTCGGCTCCGCAAGGGGCGCCACAAGATCGAAGTCGCGCAGAACGGCTTCGTCCCGCAGGTCCGCCAGCTCGACCTCGCGCCGACCACGCCGGAGCGCATCGCGGTGGCGCTCGAGCGCGATCCCGACTCGCCGCTATGGCAGGTGCAGAAGAAGGCGCGCATCTTCGTGGAGCTCGCGCCGAGCTTTCCCGTGGCGCTGCTGGTCGGCGGCGACGTGAGCAACGGCGGCTCGGCGTCGTTCCCGCTCGGCTTCTCCGGTCGCGCGCACGTGGGCTACGAGCTGCCGTCGGGCCTCGCCTTCGGCATCGACGCCGGTTACTTGTACCTTGCACGTAGCGTGGACGGTCGCGACGCCGTGCTGCGTCCCGTCGGCAAGGCGGTCGCGCCGGGAACGGCGAACGACAAGCTCTCGCTCAAGGGTCTCCTCGTGGGCGGCTCCGCCATGTTGCACCGCAACACGCTGGGCGAGAAGATCCCGCTCACGCTGCGCATCGGCCTCGGCGCGCTCCTGGCGAACGCCACCGATCGCAGGTCCGGCGAGTTCACGCCCGTCGGCGGCGCGCCGATCACCGTCGACACGGTGAAGACGTCGATCGACGTCCCGCACCTCTACATCGCACCGGAGGTGCGAGTGGGATACCGGCTCGGCGACCACTTCGAGGTCTCCGCCGGGATCGAGATCATGGTGCTCGTCGCGTTGAAGGATGCGCGCTGGGATCAGGCGAACGGCGTCGTTCTCGGCAACCAGGGCCTCGCCGGGTACGACAACCAGACGTTGTTCGGCAGCACGCTTCTCCTCGTGAATCCAGGTGTGGGAGCGCGGTTCGACTTCTGAAGGGTGGTCGCGCGGTGTAGCCTTTTTCTGGGCCGCCGCGGTAAGCGCGGCGACCGGAAGGGGAAGCATCTTCGATGAAGAGGTCGTTCGAGCGCGCGTGGGTGCCGGTGGTCCTCGGCCTCGCGCTCACGGCATCGTGCTCGAGCGTCACCGATGGCGGTCGCGCCGACGCGCTCGGGCCCGCCGTCACGACCTCGACGCCGTCGGCATTCGGCGCTGCGAAGCAGGGCGCGCGCGTCGCGCCGGCCGTCGATCTCAGCGCTGTCGTACGTCGGGCGGCGTTCGCGTTTCGTTCCGAGCACGGCGTGCTCGCCGCGGGCGGTCCGACGTTCGAGGCAACCATCGCCGGCTCCGCGATCCAGATCACACCGCGACGCGCAGACATGGCGAGCGCGGTGGCACGTCCGCCGCTTGCCGATGGTCGCGGAGCCGCGCTGTCGCTCGAGACGACGCTCGTCGCGCGCGGCTCGCTCGTCCTCGCCAGCGCCGCTCGTCCCGCCTCGGCCTCGCTCGACAGCGACGGCACGGTGAGCCTCAGGCGCGGCGAGGTGACCGAGCGCATCGAGAACGACGCCGACGGCGTCGAGCAGAGCTGGCGCTTCGAGCGCGCGCCCTCGGGCAGCGGCGACCTCGTGGTGCGCGTTCGCGCGGGCGGCGAGCGCTACGCCGCAAGCACCGATCACGGCCTCCACTTCGGCTCTCCGAGCGGACCGGGCCTCCGGTACGGCACGGCGACGTGGGTCGACGCTACCGGCAAACGCACCGTCATCACGCCGCGCTTCGTGGAGTCGACCGGCGAGATCGTCATGGCCGTGCCCGACGCCGTGATCGCGGCCTCGCAGTACCCGGCCGTGCTCGATCCCACGCTCACGCCGGAGAACGAGGTCGACAAGCCGATCGCGGGAAGCTCCGCCGGTGGCGATCAGAACGCGCCCTCGGTCACCTCGCAAGGCCCCGGAAAGGGCTACTTTGCCGTCTGGTACGACCGTCGCGGCATCCGTCCCGCGATCTATGGCGCGCGCATCGCCACCGACGGCAAGGTGCTCGACGACACCGGCATCCCGATCGCGACGAGCGTCGGCTCGAACCAGCCGTACATCGCCGCGGCGAACGGCGGTGGCTTCCTCGTGGTCTGGTCGGTCTCGTACATCGACGTCTACCAGCAGCCCGGCGTCTACGCGGTGCGCCTCGACATGAACGGCGCCGTGCTCGACCAGACACCGGTCACCATCGCGGCGAACCAGACCAACGTTCAGGGCCCGACCGCGGCGTTCGACGGGACCAACTGGTTCACCGCGTGGCACCGCTATGTCGGCGGCACGACGAGCTATGAC
>JAYTZB010000707.1:0-2643 GCA_043742085.1 Polyangiaceae bacterium | reverse complement strand
GCGCACGGCCTCCCGCCGGACATGGCGCAAGCGCTCGCGGATCTCGCGCCGGTGAGCAAGTCGCCGGTCAGCATCCCGCCGCCCGCGACGAAGCGCATGGTGTCGAACGCGCCGATCGCGCCGCGTGCGCCCTCGATCGCGCCGCCGCCGGCGGCACCGCGGTCGGCACCATCGGTCGCGCCGTCGGCTTCGTCGGCTTCGTCGGCTTCGACGCAGAAGCCGCGCTCGCCCACGCTCCCGCCGCCGCTTCCCGCCTCGCACGCAGCGCCGTACGCGCTGCCGATGCCGCCTTCGATGGCGTCGACGGGCCCGATGGGATCGCCGGTGACTGCGCTGCCGATGCCGCCGTCGTTCGTGCCGGATCCGCGGGCGCCGTCGTATGCGCTCGCGCCACCCTCGTTGCTGCCACCGCAGTCAGGGTCGTGGTTGCCGCCGCCGCCGGCGCCACCGATGCAGTACGCGCCGCAGCCCTCGCAACCGCCGATGTACGCGACGTCGCCGGCGGGGCTACCCGTGGCCTCGACGCCGAGGGCATTCGCGCCGCCGAGCGGCGAGCACGTGGCCCCGCCGTTCGCGGGACCGAGCGGGTACGCCGGCGCCGCGGAAGAAGAGTCGGCGCCGCTGACCTACCAGGTCTACGCGGCCGACTCGGTACCGCCGCCGCGGCCGATGAACATGTCGCGCATGTCGATGCCCGACTTCGCGCCGAAGCCGAACATCAAGGCGCGCATCGGCATCGGCATCGTCGCCGCGTGCGTGTTCGTCGGGACCCTCGTCCTCATCATCGCCGGCGCCTCCGACGATCCGCCGCGTTCGAAGGCGACGGCGGCGGACGCAGCGACCAGCGCCGCACCGACCGTCGCCGCCGCGACGCCGCTCGTCGCGCCGGTGGTCATCGCGCCGCCCGTCGTCGACCCCGCGCCCGTGGTGAGCGCGGCCGTCGCCGATCCGCCGCCGCCTCCCGTCGCGAAGGCGAAAGGAAAAGCCAAGGGCGCAGGCTCGGCCGCGGCTCGCGGCGCGGCTCTTCCGCCGAATCCGTTCGCGGCCGGCGCGCCCGCGAAGCCGGCGAAGAAGAAGTAAGCGCCGCCGTCGCGGGCGGATTCGTTTCGCGTCTCGCCGGCACGCGGCGCCGGGTAGCGGGCCGAAACTCCTGCGTTTCCGAGGGCTTGTTCGGTCGTCGCGAGACGCCTCGCAGGGCCGTTTTCCTTTCCTGGGTTCCTCGAAACGGCGTAGCCTCGTGCCGCCTGGACTGACACGTCAGTCCAGCGCGATCGGAGCAAGAAGTATGGGCTCAGCAGGTAGCGGCAAGGCATTCCTCGCGATCGGCATGGATGTCGGGAGCACGACCGTCAAGGCGACGGTGGTTCACCCGGAGACCAAGGCCATCCTCTGGAGCGACTACCAGCGGCACCACACGAAGCAGCCCGAGAAGGTCCTCGAGCTCCTCCAGGCGATCCTCCTCGCGTTCCCGGATCAGCCGAAGGATGCATGGCGCATCTTTCTCACCGGCTCCGGCTCGTCGCCGCTCTGCCAGTCGACCGGCGGCAAGTTCGTCCAGGAAGTGAACGCGGTCACGCTCGCCGTTGAGCACCTCCATCCCGACGTCGGCTCGGTCATCGAGCTCGGCGGACAGGATGCGAAGATCATCATGTTCAAGGAGGACACCAAGACGGGCGACAAGACCGCCCTCGCCTCCATGAACGACAAGTGCGCGTCCGGCACCGGCGCCACCATCGACAAGTGCTTCCTCAAGGTCAACGCGCCGCCCGAGCTCGTGACCACGCTGCGCTTCGACGACTCCAAGCTCCATCACGTCGCTGCCAAGTGCGGCGTGTTCGCGGAGACGGACATCGTCAACCTGATCAAGAGCGGCATCCCTTCGACCGAGGTCCTCTGCTCGCTCGCCGACGCGATCGTCATGCAGAACCTCTCCGTCCTCACGCGTGGCAACACGCTGAAGGCGCGCGTCCTCCTCCTCGGCGGACCGAACACGTACCTCCCGTTCCTCCAGGACTGCTGGCGTCTGCGCATTCCCCAGGTCTGGGCGGAGCGCGGCTACGACTACCCGAAGGACATCCCGATCGAGGACCTCGTCTTCGTTCCCGAGAACGCGCAGTACTACGCGGCGCTCGGCGCGGTGCTCTATGGCCTGCACGAGGACATCTCGGTGGGCTGGCTCAAGGACACGAGCGAGCTCCACGAGTTCATCACCACCGGCCGCAAGGCGCGCCTCGGTGAGACCGCGGGCCCGCCGCTCTCGAAGGACGAGCAGGAGCTCATCGACTTCCGCGAGCTCTACAAGATCCCGAAGTTCATCCCCGCGGTGTTCACGCCCGGCCAGAAGGTCGAGGCCATCATCGGCCTCGACGGCGGCTCGACGTCGTCGAAGGCGGTCATCGTCGACTACGCCGACGGCAAGATCCTCGGCAAGGCGTACCAGCTCTCGAAGGGCAACCCGATCCAGGACACCAAGGAGCTCCTCACCCAGCTCAAGGCGTTCGTCACCGATCAGGGCGCCGAGCTCGTGGTGAAGGGCTTCGGCGCGACCGGCTACGCCGCCGACGTGCTCGAGGAGTGCGTGAAGAGCGACGTCAACATCGTCGAGACCGTCGCTCACATGCTGAGCAGCGTGCACTTCTTCGG
>JAYTZB010000706.1:0-1985 GCA_043742085.1 Polyangiaceae bacterium | reverse complement strand
CGACCTCTGGCAGCGCTGCACGATGCTGATGCTGGAGAGCGTGCAGCCCGAGGAGTCGACGCGCCTCCTCGAGGCCATGGTGCACGGCCATCACAAGCTCCTCGCGCGCGCCGCTGTCGAGACGGACAAGAAGGAGCAAGCGAAGGTCGACGCCGTCCATCGTGCGATGCTGCTCCGCCCGCGGGGCAGCGCGCCGCGTCCGGGTTCGGTCGCGAAGGACGTCGCCGCGCTGCGCGAAGCCCTGGAAAAAGGCCGTCTGGGGCCGATCGCGGCCCGGTATGGGCACGACATCCTGGTCGCCATCGATCTCGACGAGGGCCTCTGGAACGGCAAGAAGCTCTCGGTCGCCGCGCTCGACGAGCTGCAAGCCAAGAAGGACGAGGCGCTCCTCCGGCGCATCGCCATGCGCGTGCCCGATCCGGCGCTGCAGCAAGAGGCGCGTCGTCGAATCGTGCGCTTGCACATCGCGGCTTCTCCCTTGCGCGCCGTACGCGAGCACGCGGCCGAGGTGGAGGCCATCGTCATGGCATCGGGTCGTTACCCGATCGACGTGGCCAAGGTCACGCCTACCAGCGCGTGGCTCGACGAGGAGCGCGTGAAGGTGCGCGGCGTCCTCGTTCGTCAGGACGTCTGGAACCAGACCGCGACGCTGCTCGCGTTCCGCGGCAAGCCTCCCGCGGCGTCGGTGATCCCGTCCATCGATCTCCGCGGCGCATTCCACGCGCGCGTGCCGGGCTACGACGAGCCGGTGACGCTGTGCGCGTCGCCCGAGGTCCTCGACGTGACGCCGTGCGTGCTGCCGTCGGACCTGCATCCCAAGGTGCCGATCGTCTACATCGATGCCGAAGGGCTCCTCCACTTCGTCGAGAAGGTGGCGAGCCGCGACGCGATGCGCCTCGTGTATAATACAGCGAATCTTCCGCTGCCCTTCGAGATCAACGGGCAGACGCTGCTTCATGTCGAGTGGCCGATCGTCTTCGAGAAGCCCGAGCCGGTGATCTTCACGGGTCCGGCGTCGGGGCGTGGACCGGATCTTCGCGTCACCATCGAGCGTCGCTACTCGCCGCGCGTCGTGTTCGAGGTGGCTGGCGCCGGGCAGAAGCTCGTGGGCGTCGTCGAGGCCGACGACCTCTCGTCCTTCGAGATCCTTTCGCGCGGCGGCCCCGGCCCGGCCGGGTCTCCCGGATCACGCGGCTCGAACGGCTCCGCGGGAAGCGCGGGCGCGTCGGCCTCGTGTCCCGGTGGGCGCGGCGGCAACGGCGGCGCCGGCGGAAACGGCGGCAACGGAACACCGGGCGGTCCCGGCGGCCCGGGCGGTCCCGGCGGCGATGTCGTCGCGCACGTGTCCTGCGCCACCGGCGACTGCGGCGCGGTGGCGAGCGTCGTGAAGAAGATGGTGCGCAGCGAAGGCGGCCCCGGCGGTCCCGGCGGCCCCGGCGGTCCCGGCGGCTCTGGCGGCCCCGGCGGTCCCGGCGGCAGCGGGTCCTCGTGCATGGACTCTCAAGGCCACTCGCAGTTCGCCTCGGGCGGCTCGCCCGGATCGCAGGGCTCCCCGGGTTCGCCGGGCGCGAACGGTTCGCCTGGCGCGCCAGGACAGCCCGGCCGCATGGACATCCGCGTCACCGAGTGAGCGCGGCACGCGGGCGAGCGCTATGGTTCGGCCCGATGCCGATCCTGCGCTTCCTCGGTTTCCTGCTCGACCTCCTCGTCTATCCGCTGCGTGTGCTGAAGCGCGGCCGTGTCGTGCCCGACGGAACGTTCGTCACGCTCGAGGTGGACGGTGCGGTGACCGACATGGTGGCGAAGCCGCGCTTCTGGGAGGTGCGGGCGAAGAAGGCGCTCTCCCTCAACGACGTGCGCGAGATCGTCGACCACCTCGTCGCGGACGTTCGTGTGCGTGGCCTCGTGATCACCATCAAGTCGCTCGGTGCCGGGATGGCGACGTCGGTCTCGCTCCGAACGCAGCTCGCTCGCGCCCGCGCTGC
>JAYTZB010000705.1:0-1505 GCA_043742085.1 Polyangiaceae bacterium | reverse complement strand
AAGCGCTCGTCGTGCGTGGGCGTCCGCTCGTTGCGCTGCAGCGTCTTGACGGCGACCTCGGCCTGGGTCGACTCGTTGCGCGCCATCCACACGTCGCCCATTCCACCGCGACCGATGCGCTGGATGAGACGAATCTTGCCCCCCAGCAAGACGTCGGGGGGGATTGCCGACGGCGATCCCATCTCCTTCATCCTACCGCAACGCTCGGACAAATCGCGAGCGCCACGCTAGAAGCGGGTGCACGCGCTCAGAACGAACCGCCGAGACCGAGCAGGGCTCCGCCGTAGACGGGCCGCGTCGAGATCCGGATGCCGCCGCTGGAGGGCGATGTAGTCGTCGTGCCTTTCGCAGGCGCGGCGTCCGCCGCAGGGGCGCGACGGAGCAGGAGGAAGACGCCGGTGCCCGCGGCAGCGAGCCCGACGAGCCCGACGCCGATGCCGAGCGGACCGAAGAGCGCGGCCTGGTCGTGGCTCGACTGGAGGCTCGCCATCTGCGCCCTGGGACACGTTCCGTCAGCGCCGCATGCCTTCTTTATGTCCGAGATATCGCCTTCGCGGATGCCCAGCAGGACGAGGCCCGTCACGACCAGCGCGCCACCGGCGCCGAGCGCCACGTACGCGAGCGTGTTGTCGCGACGAGGACCCTCGACCGGCGGCGGCTCGGCAACGACCGGCGCCGGCTTGGCGGCCGCGACCGGCTCGAGCATCACCATCACCTCGACCTCGCGCCCCTCGGCGAGGGTGACCCTGGTCTCGGAGGGCTGCGACGTCGGCGAGCTCGCGAGGATGTGGTGCTCGCCCGGGTCGAGCTCGATCGATCGCGGCGCCGTCGAGGCGGGCACCGGCGCGCCGTCGATCGAGACACGTGCCTCGGCCGGTGCGTCGGGCTGGAGGCGAAGAAGGAGGCGCGGGATCTTCTTGTCGAGAAGATGTGCGCGCTCGGCAGCGTTGTCGGCGATCTCCTTCTCGGGCTGCGTGAGGTTCGGCTTCGAAGCGGCGAGCGCACGGAATGCATCGCGCGCCTCGCGAAGGCGTCCCAGCTGCTCGAGGACCGAGCCGATGCGATAGCGGACCGACGCACTCTCCTTCACGGCGGCGACGCGCTGGAACTTGTCGAGCGCCTGCGCGTAGCGCTTCTCCTGCTCGTCCTTGTAAGCGTCCTGGAACATCTCGCGCGCGGCCTTGAGCTGCGCGTCGGTCGCCGGCGTCGAGGCGGGCGCCTGCGCGGCGGTCCCCTGCGCACGCGCGACGTCAGCGACGAGCGCGCTCGCCGCCGCGAGGCCGATGCACACGACTGCTGCCCGCCGCCGAGCTCCCCTATTCGTCATCCAGCGACACCCCGTACAGGCCACGTTTCTTCAACAGGTCGCGCAGGTGGTGGCGCGCGACGTCAGCCTGGCGGGCTGCTGCCGACAGGTTGCCCTGGCACCGCTTCATGAGCAAGGAAAGGTATGCGCGCTCGAACCGCTCGATCGCGCGGTCCTTCGCGTCGCCGAATTTTCCCGA
>JAYTZB010000704.1:0-7723 GCA_043742085.1 Polyangiaceae bacterium | reverse complement strand
CGCCATCCTGTCGGCGCCGCGCGCCGTGAGCGTGACGGCCCGTCCGCCGGCGCTGAAGGTGCTCGTCATCACGAGGCCCGCTCCGATCCACACGCCGCGGAGCGCTGTCGCGCCGTCGGCGGTCATCTCGGCGGCCGCAGTGGCCGCGCCCGTCGCGTTCCCGCGTACCGCGCCGGCGCTGGTGATGTCGCTTGCCGCGCCCGCTCCTGCAGCGACCGCGCTCGTCGCGCCGCCGCCGTCGGGCCTGCGCCGCAAGATCACCCCCGAGCTCGCTCGCAGCGCGCGCGAGCTGCGCTCCGCCGAGGACCGCCGCCGCGGCGCCGCGACCTTCACGATCCGAATGCCGAAGCGCAACGTCCAGAACTACGTCGTGGCGGGCATCTGGGCGATGGCCCTCTCGCTCCTCGCGGTGCTCATGTTCATGGCCACCTCCGCCTGAGCGGGCTCATCGACGGGAGGCCCCGTCCGGGCGACGAGAGCGATCCGGTGTGATAAGCCGATCCCATGCTCGGACTCATCGGCGGCACCGGTCTCGGAGAGGCGTTGTTCGGCGAGGACTTCGGCAAGAGCCCCAAGGAGCACCAGGTAGGAACGCCCTTCGGTCGTCCTTCGGGCCCGATCCGCGTGGTGTCGTGGAGCGGCGTCGACGTGGCGATCCTCGCGAGGCACGGCGACGGGCACGTCTTCCCGCCGTCGATGGTGCCTTATCGCGCGAACGTGTTCGCGCTGAAGAAGCTCGGCGTCACGCATCTCCTCACGAGCGGCGCCGTGGGCTCGCTGCGGGAGGAGTACCGGCCGCGTGAGCTCGTGCTCGTCGATCAGATCATCGACAAGACGTATCGCCGCGTGCCGACGTTCTTCGACGAGGGCATGGCGGTGCACGCCGAATTCGCGCAGCCGTATTGCGCGACGCTGCGCGAGCGCCTCCGCTCCATCGCCGCCGGGAGCGCGGCGCTGAAGGCAGCGGACGTGAAGGTCCACGAGAAGGGGACCTACGTCTGCATGGAGGGCCCGGAGTTCTCCACCGTCGCCGAGGCCAACATGCATCGCCAGTGGGGCGGCGATCTGATCGGGATGACGGCGATGCCCGAGGGCCGCCTCGCGCGGGAAGCAGAGATGTGCTGCGCGCTCGTGGCCTTCCCGACCGACTACGACTGCTGGCGACCGCACGCCCCGGGTACGTCGAAGCAGGCGCTGCTCACGGAGATCATCGAGAACGTGAAGGCGGCGACGGCGAACGCCATCCTGCTCCTCCGCGCGGCGATCGAGGATTTCGGAAAGCATCCGCTCGGTTCTTGCGCGTGTCAGTCGTCGCTCGAGCTCGGGATCTGGACGCGTCGGGACCGGATCTCACCGACCGCCATCGAGAAGTACGGACCGCTGGTGAGCAAGTACCTGGGGGAGAGCAAGTCATGACGATTCGCGATATCGAAGCGGTGGCGAGCTTGAAGATCCTCGCCGCCATGGCGCGTGCCGACGGCAGCGTCCACAACGACGAGCGGAGGTCGCTCGCCGCGGCGCTCGAGAGCCTCGAGCTCGAAAAGCCCATTCCGATCGACGAGCTGCTGGGCAGCGATCGAGCGATCGACGTGAGCGCGGAGATCGCGCGGCTCGAGTCGCCGGAGGCGCGCGAGCAGATCTACCGGAGCGCGTTCTTCATGGCCTGGGCCGACGGCTCGTGCACGAAGGAGGAGCAGTCGCTCCTCGATCTCATCGCAGCGGAGACCGGCGTGACGCCCGAGGCGCGGGCGAGCCTGGAGCGGCTCTTCGTTCCGGCCGCGGAGCGCACGAGCCTACTTCCCACGAAGGCGCGCGCCATCGACGACGCGGACCGTCGTGCGGCGCACGTGAAGAAGGAGATCCTGAAGTACGCCACGATCAGCGCGGTGCTCGGCGCATTCCCGATTCCCGGTCTCGCCATCGCGACCGACCTCGGCGTGATCGCGCTCCAGGTGAAGATGGTGCGGGACATCGGGCAGTACTGGGGCCACGCGCTCGATCGTGATGCCGCGAAGTCGATGCTCTACGGCGTCGGGCTGGGAACCGGCGCGCGCCTCGCCGTGAACAACCTCGCGAAGCTGCTGCCGGGCTGGGGCAGCGCCGTCGGCGCCACGACGTCGTTCGCGTCCACGTACGCGCTCGGCAAGGTGCTCGAGAAGTTCTTCGCCGCTGACGCGAAGGGCGACATCGCGGCTCTCAAGAACGACTTCAAGGCCGCCGAAAAGGAGGGCAAGGCCACTTACGCCGAGCACAAGGACGACGTCGCGAAGGAAGGCGTCCACGCCAAGGAGACGCTCGCGCAGCTCACGGCGGATCTGGCGGCAGGAAAGATCACGCAAGGCGAGATGGAGCAGCGGCTCGCGGAGATGGCCGAGGCCCGCGCGTAGAGCCAGCACCTGCGCTGGCCCTCGCTCGTCACGCCTTCAGCGCGAAGAACTGCGCCGTCCGCGGCGCTCGCTCCGGATGCTTGCGCACCTCGTCGAGGAGGCGCATCACGTCGCTCGGCTCGTCGACATCGTACCAGCTCGGTAGCTCGCGCAACGGCAGCGCGAGCTCCTTGCAGCGGAGGCGCGTCGTCTCCATCACGGCCGGCGTGCTCCAGGGCATGTCGCGGAGGAGGCGCGGCTCCACGTACGCCATGCCGATCGCGTAGTAGCCGCCGTCCTCGCTCGGTCCCACCAGGACCTGACGCTCCGTCACCAGTGCATTCACGTCCTTCTCGAAGGCGTCCGCGAGCGGCTCCGTCGGGAACGACGGCGCGTCGCTGCCCGAGAGCAGCGCATACGACGCGCCTCGCTCGAACATCACGCCGAAGGCATGCGCCATCCGCTCGCCGAGATCGGCGCCCTCTTGCGCCACCAGCTCCCACGGCGCGGGCACGTGACGCGCGAGCACGTCGAACGCGAGCTTCGTCCGCGCGGCCTCGTCCTCCTCTTCTCCGGGCGCCGGCGGCGCGGGCGCCACGAACACCACGTAGTCCTCGGCCGGCACGGATTGCAGGCCGTCGAGCGTGTCGCGGAGCATCGCCGCGTAGAGGTCCGCCACCCACTCCGCGCCGTGCGCAGCGAGGAGCCGCGTCTTGCAGCGACCCGGGAGCGGCGCGCGCGCCATCACTCCGATCGCTCTGTTCATCGTGGAGCGAGCACCGGCCGCGCAGCGCCGCGCGGGGTCACGCCGTGGATCTGGTACGGCTTGCCGAGCAGGCGCTTCCACGCACTCCCGCCGCGCCACGCGAGATACGAGCGGTTGAAGCCCACGATCTGACGCTTGTCGAAGTACGGGTTCTGGACGCCGCCCAGCTCCGCGATGAGCAGGACCAGCTCGCCGATGCTCACCGGGCAGCCCTCGAGACGTACGAACCCTTTGCTCTTCAGCTCGCGCAGCTTGCTCGTCATCTTGAGCATGCGGCCGTACACGTCCTTGTGCGTGGCCTTGTACGGATCGAGCTTCGTCCGATCGACGTACTTGTTCGAGATCTGGACGAGCTGCTCGCCGATCTTGCCCTCCCACTCCACGCAGTCGCCGATGAAGATGACCTTCTCGCCGTAGCTCAGCTCGAGCGGCCCGTCGTATTTCCCGAAGACGAGATGAATCTTCGGCATCTTCTCGTCGCACTTCGCGTCGTAGAGGCGAAGGACCTCGATGACCTCCTCCATCACGCCGGGACAGCCGCCCCAGCAGTAGTCCTCGGTTGCGTCCTTGGGGGCCTTGCCCGCGTACGCCTTGATGTTCGTGCCCTCGAAGTACTTGTCGACCTTCACGAGGCCGACCTGGAAGCCGATCGCGCGTCGCTTCGCCTCGTCGAGCGAGACGTCCCCCTCCAGACGGATCTGATCGAGCGCAACGGGACCGAAGCCGCGCTCGTGCGCGAGCCGGATGTGCTCCACGCTCAGCGGATCGAGGCCGATGATCATGCAGCCGATGGCATCGATGGCGACCTGGTTGTTGCCCACGATGAGCAGGTTCATGTTCCGCGGGATCGGCGTCAGCATCCGGCCTTCGCCCGCGATGATGCAGTCGATCACGATGAGCTGCGGCTGGAGCACGTACTGGAGATCGGCGACCTTCCGGTTGAGCGCGTGGTCGTGATCGATCAGCCGATGCCGGTCGTCCTGGATCCCGATGTAGTTCTTCATCGAGAAGGTCACCGTGGTCCACGGGTGGGCCTTGAACTTCGGACAGTTCACGAAGAAGTCCGCCTTCGCCACCGGCTCGGGCGTGAAGATGTAGTCGCGGAGCCGGCCCTCGTGCGTGAGCGGCACCTCCACCTGCGGCTCCTCCTCGAAGCAGTACTTCTTCGCGCCGGTGCGCGCGAAGAGCGGCTCGTAGCCCGCCTCCTCGTACATGAAGCGGGTCGGGATGGTGATGCCGCACCGCTCGCCCACCGCGAGCTCGGTCATCGGTGACGCCTTGTCCTCCCGATCACGGAGCGCGAGGAGGACGCCCTCGGTCACCTCCGCGCGCGTGTGCGCGTGCATGAAGAGCTCGCCGGCCGCGACCAGGTTCGGCTTGAGGAGCGTCCTCCCGTGAGGCCGCAGGTCGAGAGCCTCCATCGCCTGCCCGACCAGCGCTCGGATCCGGTCGACGTCGTACGCGTCGCATTGGAAGAGGAAGACGCGAGCGTCCTGCGCGGGGTGGACGGGGTGGGGCATGCGTCGAAGGATACCGCGGGAAATCCCAGGAAACCGGCGCGATCAAGCCGCGGCGGCCCCCGCCAAGTGTGGCAAAGGGACGCATCGTTTGGCGCCCATCCACCCACCTGAGACGCGTTGGAGAGGAGCGCAACCGTAGTGCCCGGCTAGAACACTGGCCTCGCGGCTGGGGACTGCACGATCCACTGGATCGCTTCTCGCTAACCCCGCGATTCGCGAAGCGAAATCCAACCAACCGATGCGTCTTCCCTCCTTCTCTCACGCCGGCTTTGCCGGTCTCGCCCTCTCCGCGCTCGTGGCGCTGGTCGGCTGCAGTGGAGAGATGGGCGATGCGAAGGCGGAACGGCTGGGCTCGCAGTCGAGCGCGATCCAGGGCGGCGAGATGGATACCAACGCCGCGCACAACTTCGCGGTCGGCGTTGCCAACCGCCTCGGCGGCGTCTGCAGCGGCACGCTCATCGCTCCGAACCTCGTCCTCACCGCGCGTCACTGCGTGATCCCCCCGCAGGCGACGGAGTCCGTGACCTGCGCCAACGTCTTCCCCGCGAACGTGTCGCCCGCGTCGCTCTACATCACGACGGAGCCGAACCTCTACAAGGCGAAGGCTTACTACGCGGCGACCGCGATCATCACGCCGGAGAGCACCGCGTTCTGCGGCAACGACATCGCGCTCGTCATCCTCGAGAAGAACGTCCCCGCGAGCGAGGCTCAGCCCGCGACGCCGGTGGTGCAGTTCCGGATGACCGACAAGCGGCTCGATCTCGGACCCGGACCGCGCAGCATCACCGCGATGGGCTACGGCATCACCAACCCGTCCGCCGAGGACTCGGGCCAGCGCCGCATCCGCGAGAACATCCCGCTCCTCTGCATCCCCGGCAGCCGTGACATGGACTGCAAGGGCGACATGGCGAAGTACTCGAACGACCCCGCCGAGTTCGTGACCGAGGGCTTCGTGTGCTCCGGCGACTCGGGCAGCGGCGCGTTCGACCAGAACAGCTTCGATACCGCCTCTCCTTACGTCCTCGGCGCGCTCTCGCGCGGCCCGCAGACCAAGGACAAGTGCCTCGCCGCGATCTACTCGCGGACGGACATGCACAGCCAGCTCATCATCGGCGCCGCCGACAAGGCTGCGACGCAGGGTGGCTACGCGCCGCTCGCGTGGGCCACGCCGCTGGTCGCAGCGCCCGGCTCGACGGATCCCGCGACCGGTGAGCTCTGTGACACGGCGACGTGCACCGACGTCAGCGAGACGTCGCCCGCAGGGGACGCGACGAGCGCCTCCGCCAAGCCGACGTCGAACGCGGGCTGCTCGGCGGCTCCGCTCCCGCGCAGCCTCGGGGCTGGCACGCACGGCACGCGTTCCACGGGCTCGGCTGCGCTCATCGGTCTCGCCTTCGCCGCGGTCTTCACGGCACGACGACGCCGCTCGCGTACTTGAGACGTGCCCACTCGTTCATGACGATGCCGGCGGCCACCGCCAGCGGCAGCGAGTGGTTCACGCCGTAGATCGGGATCCCGACCACCACCTCCGCCCTGCGGACGAGCGCCTCCGGTATGCCGAAGCGCTCGCTGCCGAAGAGCAGCACCACGTCGCGAGGGAAGCCGCCTCGAGCATCGACCGCGTAGAGGCTCGTCGTCGCGTGATCCTTCTCGATCGCCCAGAGTGGTCGTGCGCCGACATGCGCGAGGAACGCGTCGTCGTCGGCGACGCGGATCACGCTCTCGTACTTCTCCATGCCCATCGAGGCCTTCTCGTAATAGGGCGCGTCGCCCACGATCACGATCTCTCGCGCGAGGAAGCTGTGCGCCACCCGGATGATGGCGCCCACGGCGAACGCGTTGTCGGCGGCGTGCAGCGCGATGGTGAAGTCGTTGCGCAGCGGAGCCAGAAGTGCGCGTACTTCCAGAGGATCGGCACCGAGCGGCGTCGTGAGGCCCATGTGCTAGAGCTTACCCGTGCGACGCCTGCTGATCGCCGTGGGGATAAGCGCTGCGATCGGCTGCGGGCTCGATGTTGCGGGCGGCCTCGACCCGACCGTCGCACCGGGCGCTGACGCGGGTGCCGACGGCTCCGCGACGGTCCCCGACCTCGACGCGTCGCTGGACGGGGCACCCGACGCAGCAGACGTCGACGGCGCGACCGACGCAGCCTCACTCGATGCGGAGGCCATGCGTCCCGACGCTGGCGTGACGTTCGTACCGAGCCACATCCAGCCTGTGTACTCGCTCACGGCGGCGAACGTGATGCTCTCTCGCGACACGATCATCGATACGACGGCGCGAACCATCAAGGACTCGACGCGGATAGCGCCGGTCCCGCTGATGAACATGAAGACGAGCAACGGGATCGCCATCTGGTCCGTCGGTGCCTTCACGCTGCAGTCCGGTAACAGGCTCACCGTCATCGGCTCGCAACCGCTGGTCGTCGTTGCGTCGTCGACCGTGGAGATCGACGGGCACATCGACGCCTCCGGGAGCAACAGCACGCCGGGCCCCGGCGGCTTCGCCGCTGCGAGCGGTACGGCCAAGGGCGTCGACGGCATGAAGACCGGAGCGACCGCGTCGGGTGCCGGCGGCGGAGGCAACGCGACGATCGGCGGTAGCGGCGGAACGAAAACGTCGGTCCCCGGCGGCGCCAGCGGACCTGCCGACAACGCAACGGGCGCGCTGCTCGTGGGCGGCTCGGGTGGCGGCAACGGTGGCGGCTTCGGGACGGCGCCGTGCAGCGACCCGACGCGCGGCCGTGGCGGCGTCGGCGGCGGCGCCATCCAGTTCTCCGCGGTAGGCTTCATCAGCATCTCCGGCACCTTCGACCTCGGCGGCGGCGGCGGCAGCGGCGGGTGCGCAGACACCGGGAACACCGACGCCTATCGCGGCGGCGGCGGCGGTGGCGCTGCCGGCACGATCGTCTTCGAATCGGCGACGGGCATCCAGGTCAACGGCTTCGCCGCGATCGTGGCCGCGGGCGGTGGCGGCGGAGAGGGCGGCGAGAACAACGCCAACGGGCTCGACGGTCTTCCCGGCCTGGCCGACCCGGTCGCTACTGCCTTCGGTGGCATCGGAAGCGGCGG
>JAYTZB010000703.1:0-9511 GCA_043742085.1 Polyangiaceae bacterium | reverse complement strand
CTCCGCGCCGGCTGCGCGCCGGGGATGCTGGCGGCATCTTCATGCACGATGCATGCAGCGTTGCCGCCCAGCTCCAGCATGACGTGCTTGCGACCGGCGATCGATTTCAGGAACCAGCCGACCTTGTCGCTGCCGGTGAACGACAGGACGCCGAACGCGTCGTGCCGCACCAGCAGCTCGGCGACGTCGTTGTTGCACGGCACGACCTGCAGCATGTTCTCGGGGGCGCCGGCGTCGCGCACGATCTCGGCGAGCTTCAGCGCGGTGAGCGGCGTCTGCGGCGCGGGCTTGAGCACCACCGGCGCGCCGCAGGCGAGGGCCGGCGCCACCTTGTGCGCCACGAGGTTGAGCGGGAAGTTGAACGGCGTGATGGCGAGCACGGGGCCACGAGGCACACGCTGCCAGTGACCGCTGTACGAGGCGCTCTGCTCGGTCACGTCGAGCGGGATCACCTCCCCGCCGATGCGCACCGCCTCTTCCGCGCCGAGCCCGAACGTCACGATGGCGCGATCGACCTCGAAGCGCGCCAGCGTCTTCGGCTTGCCGGATTCGCGCGTGATGATCGCGGCGAGCTCCTCGCGCGCCGCGACGAGGCCGCGCGTGATCTCCTTGAGGAGCCGCCGGCGCTGGTAGCTCGGCATGCGCCGCGTCGTCTCGAACGCGACCGTGGCGGCACGAGCCGCTTCCTCGGCGCGCGCGGCATCGGCCAGGATGACCGGCACCACGCGCTCGTTGGTCCACGGATCGACCACCCACGCCGCCTCGCCGTCCTCGTGACGGCGGCCGGCGACATGGAGCGCGCCGTCAGGGAGTCGCATCGACTCGGCCGGCATTTCCGCGGGCGCCATCGTCATGCGGGGCGGCGGACGGGTCCCACCGGGCTCCTTCGCGTCCGTCGCAGCAGCCAACGTAGCGTCGTGCAAGGTGCGATCGCTGTCGTCGTTGGCCATCGCGCGAAGCATAGCGCTTGTCGCCCATGCGGCGGATCGCTACGAAGGAGCCTCATGCGGCACCTGCGCAGTGTTCCCCCGCCTGGCAAGGGCATCGATAGCGAGGCGCCCCTCACCGCGATCGAGCTCTCGACGTTGCTCGAGCGCACCAGCCGCACGTTCGCGCTCACCATTCCGCTGCTCGACGATCCGCTCGCGACCGATGTCGGCCTGGCGTATCTGCTCTTCCGTATCGCCGACACGCTCGAGGACGCGCCGCTCTGGGGACGCGACGTGCGCATGTCCGCGCTCGATTCCTTCGGCGAGTGGCTGGTGGGCGAGGACGCGGAGCGGCGGTGGCTGCAATCGGTGGCGAAGAATCCGCCGACCGACGACGCCGGCTGCCTCGCGCTCCTCGCGCGTGCCGAAGGCGTGCGCATGTCCGTGGCGCAGCGTGGCGAAGAGCTCTCGCTTGCGATGACGATGGACGTCGTCCGCACCAGTTCGAAGATGGCCGAGTTCGTGGCGCGCCAGACCGACGAGGGCGGCCTCGTCCTGCGCGACCTCCCCGACCTGCGCGAGTACTGCTACGCGGTGGCCGGCATCGTCGGCGAGCTGCTCACGGAGATGTTCTTGAAGCGCGACCCGTCGCTCGAGCCCGAGCGCGACGCGCTGATGGACCTCGCGCCGCTGTTCGGAGAGGGCCTCCAGCTCGTGAACATCTTGAAGGACGCCGAGGGCGACGCGCGCGAGGGCCGGATGTACCTGCCGCCCGGCGTCGATCGCGCGGAGGTCATGGCGCTCGCGCGCACCGATCTCGCGCGCGCTGGCGACTACGTCAACGTGCTGAGGCTCGCCGGCGCGTCTTCACACGTGCGAACGTTCTGCGAGCTGCCCGTGAAGCTCGCCGAAGCGACGCTCGATCGCCTGCAAGAAGGCGCCGCGAAGCTCTCGCGCGAAGAGGTCCTCAAGATCTTCGCGGACGTGACGTCCGCCCGCTGACCGGTTCGGGCGCTCGAACCTGGCCGTTGCGGTTTCCCACACAAGAAGGATTGATTTGGCGCCGGCCGTACGGCTCCGACTATCGTGGGAGGGATGGCCGAAATCGAGTGGCCAAAGCGTTGTGCGTGCGGAGCATCGTGGAGCGAGAAGGCGTGGGGCGAGCGTCCGTTCGTCGGCCTGATGGCGCTCGCCGACGACGAGCCGCCCCTCGAGCTCCGTCACTGCACGTGCGGCTCGACCATCGCGATCCCGCTTCCCGCCGGCGACGGGTCACGGCGCTAGGTCGCCCGGACGAACGGCGCTCGGTCCCGCCCGCGAGGAAGCGACCACGACGACATCCAGCCGGTGCGCAGCATCGATAACGTTTCGACCGCTGACGATAAGGAGCTAAGACAGCAACAGCGTGCTGGACGAAGAGGACGACGCCTTCCGCCGGTCGGCGTCGCGCGAGCGGCCGAGGCACTCTTCACGACGATCCGCATGCGGCTCTGCCCTCGGAAGAGGAAGCGCTCTTCCGAGGGATCGCGCGAGAGCGCACGCGCTTCCTACGTGCCGATGACGACGTGGCGCCTGTGGCTTTCGCGCCATCGCTTCAGCCTGTTCGTGGGGTTCGCGGCGGCGGCGGTCTTCGCCGTGATCGCGATGTACACCGTGTCGGACGCCGATGAAGGCTACTTCGCGGTTGCCGCTGAGCTCGTCGGCCGCGGGCGCGTTCCTTACCGAGATTTCTTCTACCCGCAAGCGCCGTTCTTTCCTTACGTGCTGGGGCTCGTTTGGCGCGTGGCGCAACCGACGTTGCGAGGGGACCGCATCGTCATGGCCATCATCGGCGGCATCACGGCGGGCACGATCGCCAGCGAGGTCCGGGCCGAGACGCGGTCGCGCATGGCGGCGACTTTCGGGGCCGCGTTCTTCGTTTGCCACGAGCTCTCCTGGCAGTGGATCCCGATGGTCAAGTCGTACGCGATGGCGACCCTCTTCGCCCTGATCGCGGTGATCCTCGTATCGCGCGAAAAAAGACCTTCTACCCGCGCGTGTGTCGTGGCCGGCATCCTCGCCTTCAGCGCCATGGCCACTCGCCTCCTCATGGCCCCTGTTCTTCCGGTCGTCCTCCTCGGCGCCGCGCTGCGCGGCACGAAGAACGCGTTCTGGCGCGGGGTCGTGATCGGCGTGCCCGTCACGCTGGTCGTCGTGCGGTCCCATGTCAGCGGCGTCCAGCTCGCGCTGCTCGCGGGGTTCAGCGTCGCGGTGGTGTACTTCGGCTCGCCGATCCGCGCGACCACGTTGCGCCCACTCGCCGTCGCGGGTGGCATGGCGATCGCGCTCTTCCCGGTTTGGCTCGTGTACCGCGCCGCGCCCGCAGCATTCCTCTTCGGAAATATCGGCTATCACGCGCACCGCGAGGCCGGCGGCCTGATGAACACCTGGACCGAGAGCCGCGACGTCCTCCTCGCCATGCTCGGCGTCCACAAGCTGATGACCTACTCGGTCGCCGGGCCGCAGTTCGTGCTGCTCCTGATTCTGTCGGCGCTCTCGTTGACGCAGAGAAACCGCGCCCGCCGGCTCATTCCTGCTCTGGCCGGGGTCCTCCTCGCCGCGGTGAGCCTCAAACCAAACGGGCTCCACGAACAGTACTTCGTCGTCGTCGTGCCGTTCTTTGCGCTCACGGCGGCGATGGCGGTGGGTCACGCGTTCTCGAGTCACCGCGGCACGCTCTTCGAGAGCCGCGCGCCGTACGCGCTCGTCGCGGCGGCGTACGTGCTCTTGGCGATACCCAGCTTCGAAAGGAAATGGGTGCTCGCCATCTACGATCCGCACAACATGTCGCCGACGCGGCCGGCGCTCATCGACCGCGGTGCAGCGCTGGTCGTCCGGGCGGAGGCAGAGCACCCGGGACCGCTCTTGCCGACATGGCCGGGGAGCGCCATCGGGGTCGCCGATCGAATCATGCCGGGCTTCGAAGATCACTTCGGCCGCAAGGTTGCCGGAGCGATGAGCGAGGAAGAGCGAGCGCGCTTCCACCTGGCCCGCGCCGCGGACTTCAAGATCATGGTGACCGCGCGTACCCCGACGGTCGTCGTCCTCGATCGCGAGCTCGGCGGCGCGGGCGGCGACGCTCTGAGAACATGCATCGCGGAGTGCGGCTACGTGGCTTTTGGCGAGAAGGTCGGCCAGACCGAGGTGTTCGTTCGCACGGAGGCGTCCTCCGTCGCATGCCGGTGATCAGGCCATCGCTCCAGCGCCACAGGATCCATCCGCCGTATCGCAGCCAGGTTTGTTGCGACACTCTGACCTTGGAGGCGTGCGAAGCGGCACTGCCGACGCGAAGGGATCTCTGCTACTGGAACGACCATGCGACTCACGCGCGTCGTCGTTTTCTCCTCCCTCGCTCTGGTGACCGGTTGCGGTGGCTGCGACTCGTGCTTCGGCACGGCGCAGCCCGGCGACTACGACGCGACGCCCACCGTCACGTCGACCGCGAAGCCTCTCGCGACCGCCGCCGATGCGAGCGCCGCCGCTCCCGAGGAGCGCGACGCGGGCAAGGAGGCAGCTGCCGAGCCCGCCACCGACCCGGTGCCGCGACCGAGCTCCCTGCCGCGCCCCAAGGGGCCGATGCCGCTCGGGCCCTACCAGGTATGCGGCGTCTACGACGGTCCGCTCTGCACGCTCGATTGCGCCGTCGGCAACTGCCGCCAGGAGTGCGACGGCGTCGACTGCGTCCTCACGTGCCCCAAGGGCTACTGCTCGCAGCTCTGCGGCGCGGCCGGCAAGTGCAAGATGACCTGCGTCGGCGGCCACTGCGCGCAGGCGTGCACGAAGGCCGAGGACTGCACGAAGGAATGCTCCGGCGGCGACTGCCAGTAACCGCGTCCCACCGATCGAGTCCTCTCGCGCTTCGAAACGAAAAACGGCGTGCGGTCCAAAGACCACACGCCGTCTCTCTTTCATCACGCTGACCCGAAATCGCTAACCCTCGTCGGGAGCACTCTCGGGGTCAGAGGGGGCGGAGCCCCCTCGTCGAATCAGCGGTCAGAGGGGGCGGAGCCCCCTCGTCGAGTCACCGACTCACTTGCCGCCGACCGTACCGACGACGCTGAGGGTCGCAGAGCCCGCAGCGGCGACGTCCGAGACGGCCGCGACAGCCGCCGCGCCGACCTGGATGATGCACGCCGCCTTGATGTCGACGATCGCATCCGCGCTGCCGGTGATGGTGCCGGTGAGCGCCGCCATACCCTTGAGGCGCTCCTTGAACTGGAAGATGAGCGGGAGGTTCGCCTCGAGCGTCGCCTTCAGCTTGCCCGCGAACTGGATGTCCGCCGAGCCCGCGAGCTCGATGCTGACCGACGGGGGCGTGCACTCGGCCTTCGCCGAGACGCTCGCGTCGCAGTTTGCGTCGCACTTCGCCGACGCCATGCAGCCGCCTTCGAGCTTGCCGCCCTCGCACTTGAGGGGCTCGAAGTCCGCGTCGCACTTGCCGTCGCACTTGGCCGAGACCGTCGCCGAGCCTTCGCACTTGGCGCTGCAGGTACCCTTGCAGCTACCCGTGCACTTCACGCCCGGCGGAGATGCCGAGCAGGTGCCCTTGCACATGCCCTTGCAGGTGCCGTCGGCCTGAGCGCCGTTGCCGCCGGCCATGCCGCCGGCGGTGCAGGTGCCTTCGCACTTGCCCGAGCACTCGACGCCGCCCGTGGCTTCGCAGGAGCCGTGGCAGTCGGCAGAGCAGGAGCCCTCGCACTTGACCTCGGCGCTGCCGGTCGCGGTGCAGCCGCCCTTGCAGGCGACCTCGAGCGAGCCGCCCGTGCACTTCGGCGGGTTCGCCTTGAGATCGCAGGACGCCGAGCCCGAGCACTTCGCCGAGCAGTTGGCCTTCGCGCTGACGTTGACCGCGCACTGCGGCGGGACGAGGACGAGGGTGAGCGTGCCGCCCGCCTTGCCCTTGACGGTGCCGATGGTGTCGACGGCGAGCTTGCACCAGGCGTTCATCTTCGTCTGCTTGTCGGTGTTGGCCTCGGCCGCGTCGCCCGCTGCCTTGTCGGCGCTGAGGTCGGTCGCGATGCCACGGCACGCCGCGGTGATGTCGTCGATGCCGGCAGAAGCGATGCCCGAGAAGTCGGCGACGGCCTGGACGGCGGTCTGAGCCTCGAGGCTCCCACCGATCTTGGCGTCGACGGTGCCGCCGGCCTTGAACTCGGTGCAGCAGACCGCGCCCTGGGCGTCGGTGACGGAGCTACAGCCGTTGGAAAGAATGGGCAGGGCCACGAAGGTGGCAGCCGCGAGGCACGCCTTGAAGCGATTCAATGTGTTCATACAAAGCTCTCCTTGAACGCATGGGCGCAGGCGCACCCGCAGAAAACGTAAAATAACGGGATCGCAGGCCAGCAGGCGCCCCGACTCCCGATTGACGGAGGCATGCGCGGAAGAATCCAAACAAAGACGACGCCGCGCAGGTTTCCGTCGGTCGAAGATCCTCACGGACCGCACCGGAGGGTACACGAAAAGGCGTGATCGCAAGAACTCGTCGCGTGTGGCAAATTCGCGCGGCCCGCGCTCACCACTGGTCACGCGACTGGCCGCTCTACCGCGATAGCGCGCCGTCTGTGGCGATGCGGCACCACGGGCCTCGAAGGCATGACAGCGATGTCAGGGAGCGCGTCGGACTTCCGGTAACTTGCCCGTCTTCTCGTAGTCGCCGAGCTGCGCGATCCGCCGCGCATGTCGGGCTTCACCGCTGAACGGAGTCGCCATGAAGATTTCGACGAAGCGAAGCGCCTCGGCCTCGGTGCCCATGCGCGCGCCGAGCGACATCACGTTCGCGTCGTTGTGCGCGCGTGCGAGCCGGGCCGTCTCGTCGCTGTGCGCGAGGGCGCAGCGCGTTCCCTTCACCTTGTTGGCGGCGATCGCCTCGCCGTTGCCCGAGCCGCCGATCACGATGGCGAGAGCTCCCGCTGCGGTGTCGTTCACGACGCCCTCTGCCGCGCGCAGGCAGTACGTCGGGTAGTCGTCCTCGGGATCGAACGCCTGCGGTCCGTGGTCGACGGGCTCGTGTCCTAGCTCCCGGAGGCGCGCGGCGATCCTGGTCTTCAGATCGAGGCCGGCGTGATCCGAGCCGAGGTGGACACGGGCCATCGCTTCAGCCCCGCGCGCGCGCCCGCGCGCCCTTGGCCGCCTCGATGGCGTGCTTGATGGAGGCGATGCCGCTCCTGATGCGCTCCTCGCTCGTGGCGTAGCTGAATCGCACGTAGCCGGGTGCGCCGAACGCGCCGCCGGGCACGGCCGCGACGTGCGCCTCGTCGAGGAGGAAGAAGGCGACGTCCTCGTCGGTGGTGATGGGCTTGCCCTTGTATTCGACGCCCGACGACACCGAGTAGAGCGAGCGGCAGTCCGCGAATGCGTAGAACGCGCCCTCCGGCATCCGGCACTTCACGCCGGCGATCGAGCGCAGGCCCTCGACCATGACGCTCCGGCGCTTCTCGAAGGCGCTGCGCATGCGCTCCACTTCTTCCTGCGGGCCCGTGAGCGCGGCGACGGCGGCGTGCTGCGCGATGGCCGTGGCGTTGGTGGTGCTCTGGCCTTGCACCATGTCGAGCGCCTTCGCGAGACGCTCGGGCGCGATGCTCCAGCCGATGCGCCAGCCCGTCATCGCGTAGGTCTTCGAGACGCCGTCGACGATGATCATGCGCTCGCGTGCGTCGGCGTCGACCATCGTGGCCGCGGAGACGTGCTTGAAGCCGTCGTAGACGAGGTCGGCGTAGATCTCGTCGACGATGAGCCACGCGTCGCTCTTCTTCCAGACCTCGACCAGCGCGCGAAGCTCGGCCTCGTTGTACGCGGAGCCCGTGGGGTTGGAGGGCGTGCAGAGGATGACTGCCTTCGTGCGCGGCGTGAGCGCCTTCGCGAAGGCCTCCGGCGACATCTTGAAGCCGGATGCCTCGTCGGTCTGGACGATGACCGGCTCGGCTCCGCAGAGCTTCACCTGCTCCGGGTAGCTGACCCAGTAGGGCGCGGGGATGATGACCTCGTCGCCCTTCTCGTAGAGCGCGAGGGCGAGGTTGAAGAGCGCGTGCTTCGCGCCGATCGCGACCGTGACCTGGCTCGGCTTCGGGGTCCATCCGCGCACGGCGGCGGTGCGTCCGCAGATCGCCTGCTTGAGCGCCGGGATGCCGGTGACCGCGGTGTACTTCGAGACGCCGGTCTCGAGGGCCTTCCGCGCCGCCTCGATGACGAGCGGCGGTGGCTCGAAGTCGGGCTCACCGACGCCGAACGCGAAGACGTCGACGCCCTTGTTGCGCAGCTCGGCTGCACGCGCATTCATCGCGAGCGTGACGCTCGGCTGTACGACTTCGAGACGGCGGGCAAAGGTGGTCGGCACGGTCGCCAACCTTACTACGGCGTGACCCACGCTGCGACGTCGTCGATGAAGAGGCGCTGACCGGTGTTGTGACAGAACGGTCCCAGGGTCAGCCGGGGATCCCGCGTGATGTAACCCGGCGGGAGCGAGGTCTCCTTGCTCTTCGATCCCACGGTGAGCCGCGCGCGCTGCGTGCCGACGTCGACCTCGACCTCGACGTCCTGGAAGATGCCGAACGGCGTGGTGTCGAACGGAACGGTCGCGTGGTCGATGGTGTAGGGGCCGCCGTCCGGGCCGTTCTGCTGGACGAGCATGTCGACGGAGAGCTCGCCCATCGAGACGAGCAGGACGTACCCGATGCTGGCGTTCGGATGCGACGACACGATGAAGAAGAAGCCGCCGGTCTCCAGGCTCGCCGACGCTCGCGCGCGAAATTTCTGGTAGTCGCCGGCGAAGCGGCGCTCCAGCACCAGGGAATCGCACGCCGGACCGCCGTCGCGCATCACGAAGGACGCCGCGTGCGACGGGCTCACCGAGCGTTCGGTGGTGACGTCGATGGTCCCGGCATCGATGGTCGTACGCGGCGCGCTCCACACCATGCCCGAGAGCGGATCGGGCTGCTCGAAGTCGACGCAGAAGGTCGCGTCGGCGAAGCGCGCGCATCCCGCGGCGCCGCCGTCGCCGATCGGGCCCGCCTCGGCGGAGGCCTCGGTCCCGCCGGTGGCCACGTCGGCGCCCGCGCCGGCGTCGACCGGCGCGTCGCTGGAGCTGAAGTCCGCGCAGGCGACCCACGCGGCGCCGCCGGCGAGCAGCACTGCGAAGACCGGGCCGCGCCACGACATCCCCTGAAGTTACCGCATTTCATGGGTTGATCGACGCGCGTCACGAAATGGGGGTCTCGTCCGATGCTGAGCTGAGGTCGGCGCAGGGAACGTAGCGCGCACGCGAGAGCGGCGCGGAGCTCCCCCGTATGCGATCGCCACGCCATCGCAGCCGCTGCTGCGCGTAGCGAGCGATCCGTACGCGACGACCCGCCAAGGGAGTCGTCCGTGAAGAGCCATCGCGTCCCGCGCACCGCGCGGAAGGTCGTCGTCGTTTGTCTTGCGCTCGCTGCGTTGCTCCTCGTGGGCCTCGCGTTCGCCGCTCCGCCGGCGGCCGCCCATGCCACGGCGATGAGCCGCGCACGTGTCACGGATCCGGCGTCACGAACGACGAAGGACCAGACGGTGCG
>JAYTZB010000702.1:0-4743 GCA_043742085.1 Polyangiaceae bacterium | reverse complement strand
GGTCACGGCTGGCGGGTTGCGCTGGCTTCCGCTGATGACGATGGCCGACTCGCTCTCGGCGGGCATGCCGGACGACGCGGGTGTCACCGGCGTGATGGCGGCGGTGGGATCGGTCGACACCCAGCGCATGCCGAAGAGGACGCCGCCCACCACGAAGACGAGGCCACCGATGGCCATCGCGACGAGCCCGATACGCGGTCTCCCCTGATCCGCGTCCCGATCGTCGTCGAGCTCGTTGGCATCATGCGCATCGTACGCGGACTGCCCGGGCGTGCGGCTGCTCGGCGCGAGGAGCGTCTCGCGCTCGTCGGCTCCGCGGTCCTCGTTGGAGATGGTGGGCGCCTGATCGCGTCCGTCGTCGTCGGCGGTGGCGACCACACCGCTCGTGACCTCGCGCGGCACCGGAGAGTCGCGCCGCATCATGGGCGGCGGAATCGAGCTGGAGGTCTCGCTCTCGATGCGATGGACGAGCTCCTGGCGCCAGTCGAGCGCGTCACCGGCGATGGAGTGAACCCACTCGCCGATCTCGCGGGCGGGCGCGGGCTGGAGCACCTTCTCGAGCGCGGCGGCCATCTCGCGTGCGGAGGACCAGCGGTTCTCGGCCTCGCGCTCGAGCCCCTTCATCACGACGGCGTCGAGGCCCTCCGGCAGATCGGGGACGATCTCGCTGGGCAGCCGGACCTGCTCGTTGATGATGGCGTAGACGAGCGACGGGACGTCGTCGGCCTTGAAGAGGCGCTCGCCGGTGAGCGTCTCCCAGAGCACGACCGCCGCCGAGTAGACGTCGGCGCGCCGATCGATGGCGCCCTTCGCGAGCTGCTCGGGCGACATGTACGCGACCTTGCCCTTGATCTGATCGGTCCGCGTCTCCTGCACGCGGTTCGTGGCCTTCGCGATGCCGAAGTCGAGGAGGCGAGGGACGCCGTCGACGCCGACGTGCACGTTCTGCGGAGAGACGTCGCGGTGGACGAGGCCGAGCGGTTGCCCCTTCTCGCTCTTCGCGTCGTGCGCCGAGTGGAGGCCCTCGAGCGCGCCGGACACGATGCCGATGGCGTAACGCGGAGGAACACGCTCGCCGCGCTCGCGCGCCTTCCGCACGAGCCGCGAGAGCGACTCGCCGGCGACGTACTCCATGACCAGGAAGAGCTCGCCGTCGTCGGAGACCACGTCGAGCGTGGCGACGACGTTGGGATGCCGGACGCGAGCCGCGAGGCGCGCCTCCTCGAGGAACATCGCGACGAAGTCGGGATCCTTCGCGAGGTGCGGATGGAGGCGCTTGATGGCCACCGTGCGGGCGAACCCGACGGGCCCGAGCAGGCGCGCAAGATGGACCGTGGCCATGCCGCCGGCGGCGATCTCGCCGTACAGCGCGTATCGACCCAGACTTCCGCGGTAATCCGCGCTGGATTGTTCCGCCACTTGGCGGGAAGAGTACCATCGATGCCTGAGGCCTGAAAGCAGCACCGGCCCCGCATCGCCGCTTGCCCGACACGCCCTCCGGGTCTACGTGAGCGGCTCGATGTCAGGCTCTGCGATCGCTACGCGTGCCGATACGAAATCGACCGTTCAGCTCGGCCGATTCGCGTGGGGCGTGCTCGCCTACAACCTGCTCGTCATCGCGTGGGGTGCGTATGTGCGCGCGAGCGGCTCGGGCGCGGGTTGTGGAAGGCACTGGCCGCTCTGCAATGGCGACCTCGTGCCTCGCGCGGAGAGCTCCAAGACGCTCGTCGAGGCGTCGCATCGCCTGTCGGCGGGGCTCGCGATGATCGCGGTGCTGGCGCTGATGATCTGGACACTGCGGACGGTGCCGCGTGGTCATCGTGCGCGGCGCGCGTCGATCTTCTCCGCGGTCTTCATCTCCGGTGAGGCGCTCATCGGTGCCGGCCTCGTGCTGTTCGAGCTCGTCGCGAAGGACGAGTCGATGAAGCGCGGCCTCTCGATGGTGCTCCACCTCGGCAACACGTTCTTGCTGCTCGGTGCGCTGACCATCACGGCGTGGACGCTCGGGCGCGAGGGCACGAGGGCTACGGCCGCGGCCACGGCAGCGATGGCGGGGCCCGCGTCGACGCTGCTTCGCGCCGGTGTGATGCTCGCCCTCGGCGCGGTGATCGTGCTCGGCTGTAGCGGTGCCATCGCTGCGCTCGGCGACACGCTCTTCCCGGCGACGTCACTCCGCGCGGGGCTGGCGATGGATCTCTCGCCGCTCGCGCACGTCTTCTTGCGCCTGCGCGTCCTGCATCCATTCCTCGCGCTGGCGGCCGGAGCGATCGTCTTCGTCATGGCGAGCGTGGTGCGTGTTTCGCGCCCGCAGCCGCGCGTGCGGACGCTGTCACGCGTGGTGACGGTGCTGTTCGCGCTGCAGTTCGCCGTGGGGCTCGCGAACGTCACGCTCCTCGCGCCGATCGGCATGCAGATCGTCCATCTCCTGATGGCCGACGCGATGTGGATCGCCCTCGTGCTGATGGCCTGGGAGGCGCTCTATGCAGCGCCGTCCGGCCTTCAGAGCCCCATCATGTCGAGGAACGGGCCCGCGCCGATGAGCGACGTGCCGCCGTCGACGAGCAACGTCGACCCCGTGACATAGGCGCCCGCAGGCGAAACGAGGAAGAGCACGCTGCCCGCGATCTCGTCGATGGTGGCGTAGCGCCCGAGCGGAACGCGCTTCTTGAGGGCGTCGGCGGTGCCGGGCGGCGCGAGGCGAGCCATGCCCTCGGTGTTCTCGACGGGACCCGGCGCGACGGCGACGACGCGGATGCCCGAGCGCCCCCACTCGAGCGCCAGATCGCGCGTGAGCTTCGCGATGCCGGCCTTCGCGGCGCCCGCGTGGACCTGCATCGGCGTCGGGACGTCGGCCTGCGTGGCGGTGATGTTGACGACCACGCCGCCTTGCTTCGCGAGGTGAGCGAACGCGGCGCGGCACGCGTTGAAGGTGCCGCACAGATCGATGTCGATGACGGCACGGAAGCCGTTCGCGCTCAGGTTGGCAGCCGGCGACAGGAAGTTGCCGGCCGCGCTGTTCACGACGATGTCGAGCCTGCCGAACGCGCTCGCGGCGTCGTTCACCGCCTTCTCGAGCGCGGGATAATCACGCACGTCCGTGGGATGCGTCGACGCGGTGCCGCCAGCGGCGGTGATCTCCGCGGCGACCGCGTCGAGCTTCGATGCGGTGCGCCCGACGAGCGCCACCTTCGCGCCGTGCTTCGCGAAGAGCCGCGCGATGCCGGCGCCGATGCCGCTGCCGCCTCCGGTCACGAGCGCCGCTTTTCCCGCGAGGAGGTTCGGTGCGAAGACGTCGTCCATGCGACGTGTCTACACCGCCTGGGCGGGCCGCGGGACGCGGAACACGAAGCGCCACAGCGGATAGCTCCAGAGCAGGAACACCACGTGGCTCGTCACGAGCCGCACCGGCACGTACGCCCACGCGAGGTTTACGGGGAGCAGCCGCATCGCGACGTCGAAGAGGACGCCGTTGGCGGCGAGCGCTGCGACCTCGACGATGGTGTAGAGGGCGGCCTGCTTGGCGAGCGAGCCCGACGTCGCACGAAACGCGAAGTGCCGGTTGCCGAGGAAGTTCACGACGCCGCCCACGACGAGCGCGGGGATGTTCGCGACGCGCGGCGAGAGCCCCACCAGCGCCACGAGCACGGCGAGGACCGCGATGTCGGCGAGCGTCGCCGCGGCACCGGCCAGGAACGCGCGAAGGATCCGGAGCGGGTCACGGGGGAGCGCGGCGGGGTCCACGACCAATGCTGGTGCAATGGTTGAACCACTTTTGGGTATAGGGATATTGCTGCTCTTTCCGGCGGTTGCGAACCGGATTTCGCGCGAAGACGCGCGACCGTTTCGCAGCGTCGTTCAGTACGGCTTGCGGCCTTCGGCGGCGTCGCTCTCGGTGACCGCGGCGAGGCCCGCAAGATCGGCGAGGCGAAGCGGGTGATACGGAGGTCGAGGCGTGAACGGCAGCGTCGCGTTGCCACCGCGCTCGACGAGCAGCCGCGCGCACAGCGCGACACAGCCCTTGCCCTGGCACCAGCCCGTGCCGAAGCCCGTGTAGCGCTTCAGCGATTCGATGTCGTCGTGACCACGAGCGACCGCGTCCTCCAGCTCGTGGAGCGTGACGTCCTCGCAGCGGCAGACGAGGACCTTGGCCACTCAGTCGCCCGTGTACTCGCAGCGCGCGTCGCAGGTCTCGAAGATGGTGACCTGCGCGAGCGACGGGAGCTTCGGCTTCATGTGGTCCCAGATCCACTTGGCGAGGTTCTCGCTGGTGGGGTTCTCGAGGCCGGGTAGGTCGTTCAGGTAGTTGTGGTCGAGCTGGAGCCAGAGCGGCTGCCAGATGTCGTAGATCACCCCGAAATCGATGAACCACCCGGTGTCGGGGTTCACCGGCCCGGCGACGGTCAGCTCGATCTTGAAGGAGTGCCCGTGCAGGCGCTGGCACTTGTGCCCGGGCGGGACCTTCGGGAGCTTGTGGGCGGACTCGAAGCGGAACTCGTGGACAAGTCGGACATTCACGGCGGGCGCAGCATAGCGGAAACGGGCAAAAAAGGATGAAGCGCGATCCGATGCTCACCCCGCTTGCTCGGATGAGGCGGTTCGGGTACACCCCTCGGTCCTCGAGGAATCCGCCATGTATCTGACCCTTTCCAAGAAGCCCCGTAAGTCGTCCCGCGGCAAGACCAAGCGCTATCGCGCGAAGCTCAAGGCCAAGGACCGCGGTCGTCGTTCGCGCGTGTACTGCGC
>JAYTZB010000701.1:0-3506 GCA_043742085.1 Polyangiaceae bacterium | reverse complement strand
GGAGAAGATCGACCTGGTCAGCGAGGACGACCATGGCATGGACGGCACCGGCAACTACCTCCTCAAGGTGTGCGGCTCCGACAAGCGGTACAAGCGGGCGGGCACGCTCTACTACGACGCCGACAAGGGCAGCCCGATCCCCGGCGCGAAGTAGGCTCACCGCCGCGCTTTGTCCTCGCGTCGCCGACCGGCCCCGTTGGTGCTATACCTATCGGGATGAGTGGAACTCGAAAGCTCGAGAAGTTCGAGCTCCCCCGGCCGGCGGCGTTCGAGAGCGGCACGCGGCGGCTCGAGAAGGTCGAGGCTCCACCCCTGGCGGGGGTGGCGATCCGGACGCCGGTCGCCGAGGTCTCCCCCGCCGTGCTCGCGGCGGCGCGAGCGTCGATCATTCCCGAAGCGGCGGTGATCGTCGCCGCGGACTCCCAGCCCGCTCTGCATGCCGATCCCGAAGCACCCACTTCGGCCCGCAATGCCGATCGCGAGCCGGGGGTGGAGAAGCTCCGCACGCGCCTCGCGCGGAAGTTCACGACCCTCGCCGATCAGGTGACGGAGAGCTTCGACGACTTCCGGATCGGCGCAGGTCGGTGGGCGGTGGAGCTCACCGCGCCCGAGGGCATGTCGACGGGCGGCGGCAAGCAGGTGCTCCAGCATCTCCGGCTGCGCCCCACGCGTGAAGGGCACGCGGTGCTGGTCGGTGGCGTCGTCAACCCGGTCACCCGGAGCGCGGAGCTCCGCGACCATCCGCACATGGACATGATCTATCGCGCGCGCTTCGGTCGCGCGCTCGAGATCACCGCCGGCGAGTGGGAGCAGTTCCTGCGCAAGGCGGAGGTGGTCCTCCGTCAGGAGCAGATCAGCACCGCGCGCGTGGCTGCGCCGCGCGACGTCCGCATGCTCGCGCAGCGTGGCCCCGTGACCGACGTCGCCGCGCGGCGCCGGACGGCGGCGGCCATCGCGCTCGGGATCAGCACGGCGGCCGCGGCGATCGTGATCTGGCGGGTCGTCGTCGCGCTCTGGCCCTGAGGAGCGAGAGCTGGCAGGGCTCGAAGAGGGGCTGCGGCAACGGCGCCGCCCTCATGCTAAGACGCGGCCCAGATGAGGGCCGTCTTCCTGTCCCCCGCGTATCCGACGGAGATGGGCCAGTTCGTGCGCGGGCTCGCCGAGGTCGGCGTCACGGTCTACGGCGTCGGTGACACGCCGCGCGATTCCCTCCCCGCGCGGGTGTTGCCGTACCTCGCCGACTACCTCACCGTCCCGCGCATGCTCGACGAGCAGGACGTCGCGAATCGAGTCTCCGACTGGCTTCGCGGGCGCGCCGTCGACCGCGTGCTCACCAACTGGGAGCCCTGCGTGCTCCTCGCCGCGCGCCTCCGCGAGCGGTGGAGCATGCCCGGCATGTCGGTCGATACGGTGATGGCCTTCCGCGACAAGGAGCTGATGAAGACGCGCCTGCGCGCCGCCGGCCTGCGCGTGCCGCGATCACGACGCGTGCATACGGCCGCCGAAGTACGAGAGGTCGCGGAGGAGATCGGTTACCCGCTCATCCTGAAGCCCATCGGAGGCGCTGGCTGCGCCGACACCTACAAGGTGACGAGCGCCGCCGAGCTCGAGAAGGTACTGCCCGCCATCGGCAAGCTCTCCGAGGCGAGCTGCGAGGAGTACATCGACGGCGAGGAGCTGACGTTCGATACCGTGTGCCTG
Source organism: Polyangiaceae bacterium (assembly GCA_043742085.1). GTDB lineage: Bacteria > Myxococcota_A > Polyangia > Polyangiales > Polyangiaceae > Labilithrix. The sequence goes on along the minus strand of JAYTZB010000701.1, from coordinate 1,805 downwards.
CGCGGCAAGCCGGTGATCGAGAACGTCACCATGTACCTGCCGAAGCCGCTCGAGGCTGCGACGCAGGAATGGGTCAGCCCGATGGGCATCAGCATTCGCGATCTCGATCAGCCGAAGCTCGCCGGAGGAATCGCGCTCGGCCGCGCCGCGCTCGACGTGCTCGGCATGGGCGACGGCTTCACGCACATGGAGTGGTTCCTCACGCCGAGCGGAGAGGCGGTCTTCGGCGAGATCGCCTGTCGTTCGGGCGGCGCCGGCCTCGTGGATCAGATCAACTACACCTGCGACGTCGACCTCTATCGCGAGTGGGCTCGCGTCTCGTGCTGGGGTCACTTCGAGGCCAGCACGACCCGGAAATACAACGTCGGAATGGTCTTCAAGCGCGCACGAGGCTGGGGCAACATCACGCGCATCGAGGGGCTACGCGACTGGCTGAGCGCGTGCAGCGGCTGGGTGGTCGAGGAGAACCTCTCGCGGCCCGGCACCCCGCGGCGCGACTGGACGCAGACGCAGCTCGCCGACGGCCGCCTCATCGTGCGTCATCCCGAGTGGGACCAGGTCATGCGCATGTGCACGTCGGCCGCGACCGACATCCAGATCTACGCGCAGTAGAGCCGCGACGAGGACCGTTACGCCTTGCGGGCGGCCGCGGCGGCGGCCTCGCGGAGCTTGTCCTTCTTGCTCTTGCGCTTCCCCTTCACGCCCCCGTGAGGATCGCGGACCGGCACGGCCGGCTCGAGGACGGTGGGCTCGAAGCCCGCGATGCGCTCGCGCTCGAGGTGGAGATGGTGGCGCCTCTCGATGAGCCGGAAGTGCGCATCGGTGTCGGCGCTGACGAAGCTGATCGCGACGCCGCTCTCGCCGGCTCGCGCGGTGCGTCCGATCCGATGCAGGTAATCGACAGCCGACCGCGGCAGGTCGTAGTTCACGACCGCAGGGAGCTGCGCGATGTCGATGCCGCGCGCGGCGAGGTCCGTCGCCACCAGCACGCGAACGCGCCTGGCCTTGAAGTCGGCGAGGGCCTGGGTCCGCGCGCCTTGCGAGAGCTGACCGTGGAGGGCGACAGCGGTGATGCGTGCACTCTCCACGGGTTCTTTCTTGGCGGCGCGCGTGAGCTTGTCGGCCACGTGCTCCGCGGCATAACGGCTGCCGACGAAGACGAGGACGTGCGACCAAGCGTGCGTCTGCACGAGGTGCCGGAGGAGCATCGTGCGCCTCGGCGCGTCGACCTCGATCACGCGCTGGACGACGAGCGCGCCGGCGTCGCCGAGCGAGGTGCCGGCGTCGACGTCGACGACGAACGGATCCTCGAGGACGTCGTCGGCGAGGCTGCGCACGGAAGCCGGAAACGTGGCCGAGAAGAGCAGGCTCTGTCGACGCTCGAGCAGCACGAGGACGCGCGCGAGCTCGTCGGAGAAGCCGAGGCTGAGGAGCCGATCGGCCTCGTCGAGCACCAGGATCTCCACCGAGGAGAGCCGCAACGCGTTGTGCTCGACGAGATCGAGCAGGCGTCCCGGCGTGGCGACCACGATGTCTGCTCCGCCGCGCAGCGCCATCATCTGCGGGTTGATCGACACGCCGCCCACCGCGAGGCATGTCTTCGGCGGGCTGGGCAGATGACGAGCGCACGACGCGATGACATCGACGATCTGCGCCGCCAGCTCTCGCGTGGGAACGAGGACGAGCGCGCGGACCGGGCGTGAGCCTGCCGGACGCTCGGCGCCTTCGGTGAGCATGTGCAGGATGGGGAGGACGAACGCGGCGGTCTTGCCGGAGCCGGTCTGCGCCGAGGCCCGAAGGTCGCG
>JAYTZB010000700.1:0-3033 GCA_043742085.1 Polyangiaceae bacterium | reverse complement strand
GTTGGGGCGGTGTTTGGGGTCCACCATCGCTCGTGGTAGGACCGGCCCCGGAGTTTCTGCATGCAAGACGCCCGTGAGCTGAATGAGATCGTCGCGCGCGAGAGCGCGTTCGTCGATCGGATCCTCGCCGAGGTCGGCAAGGTCATCGTCGGTCAGACGTACATGGTGGAGCGCATCCTCATCGGTCTCCTGACCGGTGGGCACGTGCTCCTCGAAGGCGTGCCGGGTCTCGCGAAGACCCTCACCGTGCGAACGCTGTGCGAGGCGATCAGCGCCAAGTTCGCGCGCGTGCAGTTCACGCCCGACCTCCTGCCGGCCGACGTCATCGGCACCGTCATCTACAACCAGCAGAAGGGTGAGTTCACGTCGAAGCTCGGTCCGATCTTCGCGAACCTCGTGCTCGCCGACGAGATCAATCGCGCGCCCGCCAAGGTACAGAGCGCGCTGCTCGAGGCCATGCAGGAGCGCCAGGTCACCATCGGCGACCGCACGTATCCCTTGCCCGATCCGTTCATCGTCATGGCGACGCAGAACCCGATCGAGCAGGAGGGCACGTACCCGCTCCCCGAGGCGCAGATCGATCGCTTCATGCTCATGTGCAAGGTCGGCTACCCGACCCGCGAAGAAGAGCGGAAGATCATGGACCGCATGACGAGCGTCCTGCCCGCGAAGGCGGAGCACGTCTGCACCACCGCCGAGCTGCTCGAGGCGCGCAAGATCATCGGGCAGATCTACGTGGCCGACAAGATCAAGGACTACATCGTCGACGTCGTCTTCGCGACGCGCGAGCCGGCGAAGCACGGGCTCAAGGACCTCGCGCCGCTCATCGAGTTCGGTGCGTCGCCGCGCGCGTCGATCGCGCTCAACCTCGCCGCGCGCGCGCATGCGTTCCTCCGCCATCGCGGCTACGTCACTCCCGAGGACGTGAAGGCCATCGGCCCCGACGTGCTCCGCCACCGCATCGTGCTCACCTACGAGGCCGACGCCGAAGAGGTCACGTCGGAGCAAGTGGTGCGGCGCGTCTTCGAGGTCGTGGAAGTTCCTTAGGCCCGTTCGCGCCCTCGCCTTCGCCCTCGCCTTCGCCATGATCCCCCGAGAGATCCTCGCTGCGCTGCGGACCATCGAGATCCACACGGCGAGGCTCGCCAACGAGCAGCTCTCCGGCACGTACAAGTCGAGCTTCAAGGGCCAGGGCCTCGCGTTCCGAGAGGTCCGCCCTTATCAACCCGGCGACGACGTCCGCACCATCGACTGGAACGTCTCCGCGCGCATGAACGACACCTTCGTGAAGGTGTTCACCGAAGAGCGCGAGATGACGGTGATGATCGCCGTCGATCTCTCGGCGAGCGAGCGCTTCGGAACGCAGCGCGCTCCGAAGGCCCGCGTCGCGTCGGAGGTGGCCGCGCTCCTCGCGTTCAGCGCCATCCGCAACAACGATCGCGTCGGTCTCATTCTGTCCACCAGCAAGGTCGAACGCATCGTGCCGCCCAAGAAGGGCGAGAAGCACGTGATGCGGGTCATCCGGGAAATCCTGGGCTTCGAGGCCCCTCCCGCCGCCTCGGCGCAGATGCAGACCGAGGGGCCGCGCCGCGCACCACGGCTGGGCGCTGCTACCGATCTCAAGAGCGCGCTCGAGGCGCTCGCGCACGTGGCGCGACGACGGAGCGTGTCGTTCATCGTGTCCGACTTCTTCGCGAGCGGCTACGAGCGCGCGCTCGCCCTGGCGAGCGCCAAGCACGACGTCATCCCGGTGGTCCTCACCGATCGTCGCGAGATGGAGCTCCCCGACGTCGGCCTCGCCACGTTCGAGGACCTCGAGAGCGGCGAGATGGTCATCGTCGACACGTCCGACAAGCGAGTGCGTGCACACTACAAGTCAGAGATGACGAACCTGCGCGAGCAGCGCCGCCAGCTCTTCTTCAAGCTGGGCCTCGACTCGGTCGAGGTGGAGACCGGCGGTTCGTTCGTGAAGCCGCTCCGCGATCTCTTCGCGCGTCGCTCGAAGAGGGTGCGCACGCGATGAGGGCGAAGCGGCACGCTTGCATCGGCGCATGGACGGCGCTCGCGTGCGTCGTGCTCGGTGCCCTCGTGCCGCGTCTGGCGGGCGCGCAGCTCACCGCGGCGGACGGCGGTGCGATGGCCGCCGCCGCTCCGCTCGCCACGGTCCTCGCAGGGCTCGACGCCAGCGCGGGCGGCGACATCGGAGGGTGCGTGGAGACGGTCCCGAAGGGCGGGCAGAAGCCGGTCCTCAGCGAGACGTTTCCTCCGCGGGGCACGAGCGGCTGGGCGGCGACCCTCGCCATCACCGTTCGTCATGGCAAGGGCGAGCGCGTGCTCCCCGCCGGGCTCGATCTCTCGGCGGCCGTCGAGGCGAAGAAATATCTGAAGACCGCCGGCTTCGCGATCCCCGATCAGGACGGAGGAGCGGCGGCGCATCTCTGGACCGAGCCGGAGGACAAGGACAAGGGCTACGCGGTCACGCATCTCGATCTGCCGCTGGTGATCCTGCCCGAGAAGCCTGGCCGCAATGCCATGGAGCTGCCGCCACTGCCGGTCGCCGTGCAGCGCGCGAACGGCGAGGTGGCGACGGTGTGCACGCACCCGCACTACATCGCGGTCGAGGATCCCACCGCGAACGCGCCGCAGGCCGAGCCGAAGAAGAACCCGCCGCCGCGCCCGCAGCGCGAGGAGTGGACCGCCTTGAAAAAGGCGATTCTCTGGGGTGGCCTCGGGCTCCTCGTCGGCGCGCTGCTCGCGTACGCCGCGTACCGGCAGCTCACGAAGCCGAAGCCGCCGGTGCCGCCCCCGCCGCCGCGCCCGCCGTGGGAGCTCGCCCTCGAGAGGCTCGATGAGGTGCGCCACGCCGGACTCCTCGATTCCGGTCGCCACGCAGAGTACTTCGATCGCGTGAGCGACGCGGTGCGCGGCTATCTCGGCGCACGGTTCGGGTTCGACGGCCTCGAATCGACGTCGGACGAGATCCTCACCGCCCTGAAGAAGCAGGCCATCGGCTTCGTTCGCATCGACACGGGG
>JAYTZB010000699.1:0-1971 GCA_043742085.1 Polyangiaceae bacterium | reverse complement strand
GCCAACGCGAGGACGGCGTCGCGCGTGATGCCGGGAAGCACGCACCCCAACGAAGGTGTGTAGAGTACACCTTTCTTGACGGCGAAGACGTTGGCGATCGGGGCCTCGGCGACGTTGCCTTCGTGATCGAGGAGCACCACGTCGTCAGCGCCCGCCGCCACCGCACGCCTGCGAGCCAGCATCGGGCCGAGGTACGCTGCCGCGACCTTCGCCTCCGGGCTCAGCGCGTCCGGCGCCGCCTTGCGCGCGTCCTCGAACGTCGCGATGCGCATCGGCTTGGCGCGCGGCGGGTCCTCGAGCAGCTGCGCCGCCACCGCCACGTGCGTGGCGAGATCGCGGGGGAGGAGGTCGGGCTCCGACGCTGCAAGGTACACGGACCAACGCACGAGCCCGTCGGTGCGGCCGCACGCTGCGACCACGTCGATCGCCGCTCGGACCAGCGCGTCCTCGTCGAACGGCAGCGGCAGGCCGACGATGCGTGCAGAGCGCACGAATCGTGCGACGTGCTCGTGGGCTCGGAAGAGCGCCACGCCGCGGCTCGTCGGGTGGAAGGAGCCGACGTCGAAGACCAGGCTTCCGCGCTGAGGCGCGTGGCCCATCAACGGGATGGTGGCGGTGGCTGTCTCGACGATGGCGCCGTCGAGCCAGAGGAGCGGAGCAGTGATGGCCATCGTGCGAAGCAGTGAGCGCAGAGCGGGGTCAGGCGTAGTCGGGGTGCCCAGGTCAGCCTTCGAGGCCGAGCGCCTTGGAGATGCGCTTGACCATGGCCATCTCGAGGGGCGAGAGGCGTCCGTCCGCGGATGCCGCGTCGACGAGCTGGCTCACCATCTCGCGCTTCTCGTCTTCGCTCGAGGAGACGAGCGCCGCTTCAGCCTCGTCCCAGCCCTCGAGATCGAGAATGCCGCGTCGCTCTTCGTCCTTCACGCCGAGCTTCTTCATCGCGGCGTCCAGGAAGGCGCGCTCGTTCTCGGTCATGATGCCGTCGGCGGCGAGGACCTTGGACAGCAGCAGAGACTTGGCGACGCGCGGTTCCATCACGGCCAGGTTAGCTCAACCGAGGGCAGGGGAGGGGCCGAGGTTCAAGGGACGGCCTCGTCGAAGTGCACGCACCAGTCGAAGAGCGCGTAGCCATTCCGCGACGGCGTCGTATCCGAGTCACGCAGGTTGCCGTGCGCGCCGGTCTGGAGACCGGCCAGCGCGCCCTTGGTACCCGTGTACGCGTAGCGCAGGCGCCGGTTCGCGGCCGTTGGCTCGGCCGACAGGGTGACGGTCACCGTGTCCGCCGCCGTGATGGCGACCGCGGTGATGGTCGGCGTCGATGGCCCGTCGTCGACGTACTCAAAGCCCATGTTTCCCGGGTTCGCCGCGCGCGACGTGTCGAAGACGAGCGGCGGCGACGGAACGAGGAAGCGCACCGTGACCACCGCCGCGGCCCGCGTGACCGTCTTTGGGCGGAGCGGCTCCCACGTGCCGTGCTCGACGACGACGCGCTTGTACGCACGCGCGTAGTACTCGCCCATCATGCGGTAGCCCTCGTTCGTGAGGTGCACGCCGTCGGGGCCGTAGAGGAACGGATAGCGCGGCCCGACCACGATGACCTTGCCCGGGTGATCGACGTGAGCGCGGAGCTGCGCGATGGGGATGGGGCTCGTTGCGTCGTATTCCGTCCAGCTCGAGTACTGCGTGTTGAAGAGCGGGATGGGCGCGGTCTGCCCGGTCAGCGCGCGAAGGTCGGTCTCGAAGTCCTCTTGCCACTGCGCGAGGTCATCGGGGAGGTGCGTGTTCTTCGCGACGTGATCGCCGCCGCCGTCCGCGGAGGTGACCGCCGTGATGTCGTACGTGATGCCGTTCGCGCGCGCGTACGCGAGCCCGGCGCTCGCCTGCGCGATGCTGACGTCGTACGCGGGCGTCCCCTTCTTCATGAGCGCATACGGCGCGCCGCCGAGCGCGTAGGCGCTGACCACGAGATCG
>JAYTZB010000698.1:0-1550 GCA_043742085.1 Polyangiaceae bacterium | reverse complement strand
GTGACCGTGGCGGTGGTGCTGCGTCCCTTCGATGTCGCCGTGAGCGTGTACGTTCCGGCCTTCAGCGCCGTCACCATGAAGTACTTTCCGTTGTCGGTGATGCCGTCCGGGCTGACCGGGGTCTTCAGCGTCGTCTTCGCGAGCGTGAGCCCGGTCGGATCGCTGGCAGTCACGACGAGGTCGGCGTCCGAATCGTAGACGGCGAGCGGCACCTTGAAGACGTGCGTGCCGTCGGTGCCAGAGAAGACCTTGTCCGGACGAAAGAGCAGCGTGCCGAGCCCGGACTCCGGCGAGACCGACGAGTCGTAGACGCTGCCGTCGCGCGTGAAGGTGGACGCGTCCTTGTCAGGCGCGCCGCCGCTCGACCCGTCGTCCGGCGAGCCGGGCGTCACGGTGGAAGACGAGCACGCGAGGAGAGCGCTGACCGCGAGGGCGCAAGCTGAACCGAAAAGAGCGAGCTTCTGCATCACTGCAAGGAGAAGGAGCAACGTGCATGCCGCGCGAGCGTGGGCCGCGGCGCGCCGTGGAGAGCGGAATCCGCCAGCGTCACTGCGCGAAAGCGAGCCCGCGCCCCTTGCCTACGTCGTCGCCTGGATCGCGGGCTCACCGGTAGGTCGCCGGATCTCGTCAGGGACAGCTGCAGGCGCTCTTCGAAGCGTCCGCGCAGCTGCAGCCGACGCTGCACGTGATGACGCCGCATCCGAACACCTCGCAGATGTCCTTGCCCTTCGGAGCGGGCGTCAGGCCGCGACTGCAATCACATGCCGGCGCACCGCCCGCGCTTCCGCACTCGCAGCCGAGCGCGCATGTGCCGGCGCTTCCGCAGGTGCCGGCGAGCGTGGGGTAGTCGCCGCCCTGCGTGCAGACGAGGCCGTAGCCCTGCGAGAGCGGAATGGTACCGGCGGCAGGCGGAGCGACGCAGCAGTCGGGCGTCTTCGGCGGGCACACGAGATCGCTCGAGACGTGGAGGGTGCCGCTCGCGCATGCGCCGGTGACGCCGAGCTTCGAGCAGGTGCCGCCGTAGTCCGTGCAGCTCGGGGCGCCTGTGCTCGTGGACGTGGACGCCGGTCCGCCGTCCAGGCCGGACGTGCCGCTGCCCCTCGACGTGCCGCTCCCGCCGCACGCCGCGATCAGCATCGCCGCACAGGCGGCGAGCGCCGCATGCAGTCCTCGATTTCGTGCGCGCGCTGCACCGTTCATCGTCGAATCGTTGATCATGGGTCGTCTCACGGCGGATGTGAAGAAGCAGCGGACGCGGAACCGATGTCGGGCGTCGTCGTGTCGAGCGTGCCTTCGGGAGGGACCTCGCCGAAGACGCCCTCCCACCGCGCGATGACGCACGCGGCGAGGCCGTTGCCGGTGAGGTTCAGCGCCGAGCGCGCCATGTCCATGATCTCGTCGACGGCGAGGATCATCGCGACGCCCGCCTCGCCCGGTAGACCGAAGCCCGACGCGGTGCCTGCGATGATGACGAGCGTCGCGCGCGGAACACCCGCGACCCCCTTCGAGGTGAGCATGAAGGTGAAGACCATCGCCACCTGCGTCGCGAT
>JAYTZB010000697.1:0-2181 GCA_043742085.1 Polyangiaceae bacterium | reverse complement strand
GAGTACCAGATGCACCCGCGCTCCAACCCCAAGTCGCGCGAGAACCGCGACGGACGAGGCAAGGCGCCGAGCGGGCGCACGCAGGAGATCCAGCGACTCGTCGGCCGCGCCCTCCGCGCCGCCGTCGACATGAAGAAGCTCGGCGAGCGGCAGATCACCATCGATTGCGACATCCTCGAGGCCGATGGCGGCACGCGCACGGCCTCGATCACCGCAGGCTTCGTGGCGCTCTGCCTCGCACTCGACAAGATCACGAAGTCCGGCAAGCTCAAGGACGCCTGCGTGCGCGAGCCCGTCGCTGCCATCAGCGTCGGCATCATGGGCGAAGGCTCCGCGAGCGACCCGCATGCCCTCGCACTCGATCTCGTCTACCTCGAGGATTCGAAGGCCGAGGTCGATCTCAACCTCGTCGCGACGCGCAGTGGCGCGATCATCGAGGTCCAAGGCACGGCGGAGGGCGCGCCCGTTCCCCGCGCCCAGATCGATCGCATGATCGATCTCGGCATCATCGGCGTCGAACGCCTCACCCAGATCCAGGAGAAGACGCTCGCCGCGGCGGGCGTGGATCTCGCGTCGCTCCTCATGAAGAGGAACGACAAGTGACCCACGCGCTCGTCGTGGCGACGCAGAACCGCGGCAAGCTCGACGAGCTGCGCGCGCTGCTCTCTGGCCTCGACGTGCAGGTGCTCTCCACGCAGGAGGTCACCAAGCGCGAGATCGTGGTGGTCGAGGACGGCGAGACCTTCGAGGCCAACGCGAAGAAGAAGGCGCAGACGGTCTCCTCCGCCACGTTGATGCTCACCATCGCCGACGACTCCGGCCTCGAGGTCGATGCGCTGAACGGAGCGCCCGGCGTCCGCTCGGCGCGCTTCGCGGGGGAACGCGCCACCGATGCCGAGAACAACGCTGCGCTCCTCGCCGCGCTCGACACGCTCGACGCCGAACCCGGCGGTCCGCGCACCGTGGAGTCGCTCAAGGCGCGCTTTCGCTGCGTGCTCGCGCTCGTCGATCCGTTCGTGAAGGACGGCGAGCCGGTCGTCGTCGAGGGCACGTGCGAGGGAATGATCACGCGCACGCCGCGCGGCTCGGGCGGGTTCGGCTACGACCCGCTCTTCCTCGTCGACGGCACCGACAAGACGATGGCGGAGCTCGGCGAAGAGGAGAAGAACCGCATCTCCCATCGCGGTCGCGCGTTCGGCAAGCTCCGTCTCGTCCTCGAGAAGATGCTCGCCGAGCGCGACGCGATCACGCGCAAGGTCTGCGGGTAATCGGCGGACCTGCGGGCCGAGACGAGAGGCCGACAAGGGGACGGGGGGAGACCCTCAGGCGGTGTGGTGAGTGCTACGCGTCGACGTTCGCGCGGGGCGTCGTCGATCGAGAGCCGCGCCTTCGGCTCACGCATCCTTCGGATGCGGATACGAGAGCGAGACGAGAGGCTGAGCTGCCCCGGGTTGATCCGAGCCCGCGGGGCGGATTCAGTTTGGGGCGCGTGGTGCTTCGCCGTAGTTTTGCAGGCAATACACGAGGGCATTGCGCACCTGACGCGCGTTCGTGAGGTCACGACGGTGGTAGCGATCGCCCCAGACCTGACCGCGGCCACGTCCTAGCGCGGCGTTGAAGAGGCGATTGGCGCGCACCGAGAAGCTCTTCATCCCGCGGGCGAGCGCGTCGTTGTCGTAGGCCTCGACGATGAGATGGAGGTGATCGTCTTGGACGGAGAACTCCACGACGCAAAAGTCGACGCGACGCGTCCGTCGAACCGCGCGCTCGAACGCAGCGGACAGCGTCTGCGTACGAAAGCTGGGCAGTCCGCGCTTCGCTCGCATCGTGACGTGCAGCGGGTTCCAGTACTTGTGCACCGCACGCGCGCGATGCCGCACGTTGGCAAACTCCGCAGGTTTGGGTCCCGGCCGCTTCTTCCTCTTCCCCGCGCAGCGCTCACGACACCGCCTGCGGGTCATCCCCCTTCCCGTTGTCGGCCTCTCGTCTCTCCGGCCCTCAAGCCAGACAATCGTGCTTCGCTGGTTTAGCAGCGGTCCAGCGTCACTTGCCGAAGATGTCGAAGTGCACGCCGACGCCGATGCTCAGGAGCACGTAGGGCCGAGCGGCGTCGAGCGTCTTGCCGTTCTTGAACGGCGGTGACGTGGCGCCGTCACCTTGATTGGGCGCGAATGTGATCGT
>JAYTZB010000696.1:0-2811 GCA_043742085.1 Polyangiaceae bacterium | reverse complement strand
TCGAGCGCCTCGGGGAAGCGTCCGAGGAACTGCAGTGCGCGACCGCGGTTGTAGAGGAGCGCAGCGTTGGGCGCGATGGCGTAGGCCTCGTCGTAGGCCGCGAGCGCCTCGGCGTAGTGCTTCGTGTCGAGCGCAGCGTCGCCGGCCTTCTTGAGCTCGGCGATACGCGCGTCGCGCTCGCGTGCTGCGCGCGCGCCGGCCGCGTCGGTGGCTGGCGCAGGTGCGGGGACGGGCGGTGCCGCCCTCGCGCTGGCGCTGGACAGGGTGATCGAGAGCGCAGCGAGGGCCACCAGCGCAGCGAGCTTCGTGGTGGCGACCTTCGTGGTTCGAGTGCTGGCTTTGGTGCCGTCGCGCATGCGCTCTCAGAGACGGTCGGGGATGCCGCCGTGCGAGGCACCGCTCGTACCACGGGGCGGCGACCTCCGGATCTTCGTCGTGGCCGTGGCCGTGGTGGCCGCCGTGGCCGTGCTGGCCGTGGCCGTGGCCGTGGCCGTCGTCGCGGTGCGCGCGGCCTCGGCGGCCGGCGCCCCGGAAGACGCCGCGCTCGGCGCAGGCGCCGTGCTCGCCGCGGGCATCGAAGCGGCGGCGTGCGGCGCCGAGCGGCTCGTCCATGCGAGCACGGCCACTGCCGTCATCGCGCACGCGGCGATCACGAGAGCGGCCACGCGAACCCGCAGCGCGCGCGATGCGTTCGTGATCGGCCCGAGGACCGGCGCCGCCGCCGAGGGAGCGGGGGACGCGGCCACGGGATCGGCGACGCGCGCGGCATCGGCGGCCTTCGCAACGACGGGCCGAGCGTCATCGAGCCCCGCGGGGCTGGCGGGCTGCGTGGATTCCGGATCGCCGGCGATCGGTACGTCGGCCTCGGCGCCGAGGAGCTGCGTCTCGAGGTCACGCACACGCTGTGCACGCTCGGCGAGCGGCGCCGCGGCGATTCGATCGACCCATGCGCCGACCTCCGCGGCCGATGCCGGCTCGCCCGCCGCCGTCAGAGCGGCAGCCATGTGACGTGCGCTCTCGAAACGATCCGCGGGCGCGCGTTCGAGGCCGCGCATCAGCACCTCGTCGTAGGCGGGGCCGAGCTCGGGGCACACGGTGCTCGGCGGCGCCGGCGGTCCGCGCAGGATCTTCGTCACCACCTCCCCTTCGCTGGCCGCGCCTCCGTACGCGCGCTGTGAGGTCAGCGCCTCCCAGAGCACGATCGACGCCGCGAACACGTCCGACTGCCGTACCACGGCCGCGCCCTCGAGCTGCTCCGGCGCCATGTATGCGAGCTTGCCCTTGAGGCCGCTGCCCTCGCGCGTCTGATGGAGACGGACGTTCGCCTTGGCGATGCCGAAGTCGAGGACGCGTGAGATGCCGTCCACGCCGACGATCACGTTCTGCGGGGAGACGTCGCGATGGACGATCCCGAGCGGGCGCCCATCGGCATCGACGGCCTGGTGCGCGGAGTGCAGGCCCTCAAGCGTATCGCGGAGGATGGCGATCGCGACCGGCGGCGGCATCCGCTCGCCTTGCTCGATGCCCAGCTTGAGGAGCTGAGCGAGCGTCACGCCCTCGATGTATTCCATCACGATGCACAGGTTCGTGCCCTCGAGCACGACGTCGAGCGTGGCGACGACGTTGGGATGGCGCACACGTGCCGCGAGCCGCGCCTCGTCGGCGAACATGCTCGCGAAGTCGGGATCGCTCGCGAGATGCGCGTGCATCCGTTTGATGGCGACGGTCCGCGAGAAGCCGATCGCTCCGCGCACCTGGCCGAGATGGACCTCCGCCATGCCGCCCGTCGCGATGAGGCCGCCGAGCGTGTAGCGCCCGATCTTGCGCGGCGTCGTCGGATCGCCCAGCGGCGCGGTCATGGCGCGAGAATAGCAGGACGCGCCGCGAGGTATGGCGCGAGGGAGCGTGACACCGTGACAGTGACCGTGACAGGTCACGGTCGATGGCGGGAGCGCGAGCGGCCGCGCGCGCTCGTGGCGCGGAGGGCTACGCGTCGATCCCGCGGTAAAACAGCCTCGCGAGCACGACACGCGCGCCGTCTGCGAGCACGCGCAGCTCGGTACGCCGCTTGCGAGGAGCCCGAGCATGCGAACGATCATGATGCAGGCGGCCCTGGCGGCGACCCTCCTCGCGAGCGCCACGTCGGCGCGCGCAGCCACGACGCTGAAGGTCGGCCCTGGCGCCGCGTACACGAAGCCGTGCGACGCGGTAGCGGCGGCGCATGCGAACGACGTCATCGAGATCGCGCCCGGCACGTACACCGACTCGTGCTCGATCGGCGTCGCTGGCCTAACGCTGAAGGGGGTCGGCGGTCGACCCAAGATCGATCTCTCCGGCACCGATCATCCCGCGCAGTACAAGGGCATTTACGTCGTCGAGGCCGACGGCGTGCGCATCGAGAACCTGGAGCTGACCGGCGCGCACATCAGCGACGACAACGGCGGCAACGCCGCGGGCATCCGCGTGACCGGGAGCGACCTGGTGGTGCACGGCTGCTACATCCACGACAACCAGAACGGCATCCTCGGCACGGAGTCGAAGGCGGGAAGCAACCTCACCGTGGAGAACACCGAGCTCGCGCACAACGCGCTCGGCGACGGATGCAACCTGGGCGGCTGCACGCACAACATCTACGTCAGCTTCGGGAAGCTCCTCTTCCAGTACAACTGGTCGCACGACGTCGCGAACGACACCGCCGACAAGGGCCACCTGTTCAAGTCGCGCTCGAAGCAGAACTTCATCCTCTACAACCGCCTCACCGGCGAGGGCGGTCCCGACAGCTACGAGGTCAATCTCCCCAACGGCGGGCTC
>JAYTZB010000695.1:0-3905 GCA_043742085.1 Polyangiaceae bacterium | reverse complement strand
CACCGAGCCCGCCGTCTGGATGCGCTTCAACGAGGCGTCGTTCGCCGTGATCGTCGCGAGCACCGTGCCATCGAGCTGCGAGATCGAGCCGACCAGGTGTACCGGGCTCGTGCCCGTCACCTGCCACGAGAGGCGATACGACTGGCCGACGACGAGCGGCGGCGAGATGACCGACGAGCCTTGGTCCACGAACACGTTGCCGTCGTCACGGCTGACGTAGAGGTTGTTCGCGCCGTCGGCGTAGACGCTGTAACCGTAGAAGCGGTTCGGCTGATCGGACCCTGGCTGGATACGCGCAAAGAGCCCCGGGTCGGCGGTGACGACCGGGAAGGTCACCGTCACCTGAACGAGGACATCGAGCGCGTCCTCGGAGGCGGGGCGCGAGACCATCAGGTTGCGATAGATGCCGCTCTGGCTCTGCTGGACGCCGCCATTCACGAGCGCGAAGGCGCCAGCGGTCTTCTCGATCCAACCGTTGCCGATCGCACCCGCCGGCCGCGCGAAGTCGTCGACGAAGGTCGGCAGCTCCGTGGCGGCTTCGCTCGCGGCGTCGAGGCCGCCGTCATCCGCCGTTGGGCGGAGCGCTGGTCTGCGGCTGCTCGATCGCATCGGGCCCGGTCGTCAGGCTGTCCGCCCCGCTCAGCATGTTGCACGCAGCGAGCAGCGCCGCGGACGCCACGCCCGTGCCGAAGACCAGTCTCCCCATCAGAAGACATTGTCTGCGACGACGTCACGGTCGTCCAGCGCGAGCGTCGTCGATGAGACGCGAGCGCTCCTCACGCTGGGAGCCGCACACGCGCCCCCGTTCACTGCGAGACGATCGGTCAGAACGTGCCGATGACGCTGAGTCCCTGATCGTGGACGCCGACCCTGGGGAGCACGTGCACATGTACGGTGGCGGAAGGCGGAGGGGGCTCGCTCGCCGGCGACGGCGCCGTCGCGAACAGCACGATGCCGCCAGCGATCAGCAGCACGCCCCCGACCCCGAAGCCAATCCACAACGCCTTCGCGTCGCTGGCGCTCTGCTCGTTCGCGTTGTAGGCGGCGACCGCGGCATTGCCAGCGATCGGGCTCAGGTTCCGGTCCGCGCACGCCGTGAAGACCTCCTTCGTCCCCGTGCACGCAGCGACGTACTTCCGGCGGTCCGCGTCGAGCGAGCTCTCCTTGCCGACGTAGCTGAAGACGCTGATCAAGGTGTAAGCAACGCCGGCGACGCCGACCACGGTCATCCCGGCGCCGGTCCACTTCTGCCAGCCCCAACCGCCGGTCGAGACCTGCGGCGGCGGCTCCGTCGGCGCCGGCGTCGCGACGACGCTGGCGGTCGGCTCGCCGAGCACGATCGTGACGGGCCGCTTGTTCGCGATGCCCGCGAGCCGACGCTCCTTGCGGCGAAGCGCGCGCACCACGACCTCGTGCGCTGCGAGCGGCCGGAAGACCTCGCCGTTGAACTGCGCCTCGGGCACGGGCACCCCGTCCAGCTCGACCTCGAGGCCCGGCGTGGCCCTGAGCTCCTCGCTCACGTTCACGACCACGTAGTTGTGGGTCTCGAGGATCTTGCCTGCCGCGTCCTGCGCGTCCTTGACGCGAGCATCGCCGCGTTGAAGCGCGAGCTTCTCCGCGAGGCGGAACGCCGTGATCGCCTCGCGGGGCCGGTTGAGGATCTCGTTGACCTCACCAAGGTTGTAGTATGCACCTATCGACGGCTCTAGCGCGAGGCTGCGCTCGAATGCCTTCGCCGCCCGATCGGGATCGATGTCGCGCAGCTTGCGACCTTCGGTGAACGCCTTCACCGCGTCGGCATGGGCGTCGGCCCATGCGGGCGTGCTCAGCGTCGTCCCGACCAGCACCGTCGCCGCCATCGCGCCGAGCACGACGCGACGGACGGCGTGACGAGAGCGCATCGCGTCATTGTGCGCCAAGCGTGCCGGCAATGGAAAGAAGAGAGACGCGCGCGTGCGGCGAGCGTGGCCCGGGAGCCCGACCGTCACATGAAGCTTCCCGCTTTTCCGGACTTCGGAGCGGTCGAGGAGGACGGCGCGGCCGGACGAACCGGCGGCGGCGGCGGATGCGGGCTCGCTGCCGCGGGCGCCTTCACCGGTGGCTTGACGGGAGGTCGCGGTGCCGTCGCCGTCGCGGGCGCTGCGAGCGTCGTCGTCGGCTCGGAGGAAGGCGCCTCTGGCGCCGGCGGCGTGCCGCCCGCGTTCGGCAGCGGCGGATTCGTGATGACGGGCGACGCCGCGGCTGGCGGCACGGCGTTGGCGGCGTTGGCCGCGTTGGCGGCGTTGGCGGCCGAGCTCGGGATGGCGCTGGCCGCGAGCGGCGGCTCGCCTCCGAGCGTCGCGGATGCGGAGCTCGCAGAGGTGACGGCGCCTGGCCGATGCGAGCGCCACACCATGATACCGGCGAGCCCCACCATGGCGAGGAGGCCGAACACGGCGAGCGCCGCGAGCGCTGCGCGCGGCAGGCCGCGCGACGCGACGCGCGTCTTCTCCCCGGAGTCCCACGCGTCCATCGTCTTCGGACCGTCGTGGGCTTCGTGAGCGTCGTGTCCCGAGACGTTGGGATCGGCGTTCATGATCGTGGGGATGTCGGCCTTCTGCACCGTCTGCATGACGTGCAGGATCCGCCGTGCCGAGCCCTCGACCGCGGACCAAGGCTCGAGCGCGAACGCCAGCTCGGCGACGGTCTGGTAGCGGTCCTTCGGATCCTTGGCGAGACACTTCACGACGACGGCGTCGAGATCCGGGGGCAGGCCGATCGCCCAGCGCGACGGCGGCACGACCGGGTCCTTCAGGACCATCGCGCAGATCTCCGCGAGGCCTGCAGCGTCGAAGGGAACGCGCGTGGTCAGCAGCTCGTAGAGACACACGCCGATCGACCAGATGTCACTGCGCGAGTCGACGTCCTTCGCCGAGCGCATCTGCTCCGGGGACATGTACTGCGGCGATCCGAAGACGGCGCTGGTCGCGGTGAGCGAGATGTCGCCCACCGCGCCGATGGTCTTGGCGAGACCGAAGTCGAGGACCTTCACGAGCGGCCGTCCGTCGACCGTCTGGGCGAGGAACAGGTTCTTGGGCTTGATGTCGCGATGGATCATGCCGAGGCTGTGCGCTTCCGCGAACGCCTCACAGGCCTGGAGGATGTAGTCGACGGCCATGAACGGCGGCATCGGGCCGTGCGCGCGCACCACCTCGTCGAGGTCCTTGCCGTCCAGGTACTCCATCACCATGTACGGCTCGCCGTTCTTCAGCTTGCCGACGTCGAGCACGCGCGCGGTGTGCGGGCTCTGGAGGCGAACCGCGGCTCGTGCCTCCCGCGCGAAGCGCTCGGCGTTGCCGGGATCGTCCATCGCCTCTTTCAGCATGAACTTCAGCGCGACGCGCTGACCGAGCTGAACGTGTCGCGCAGCGACCACCATGCCCATGCCGCCCTGGCCGAGGACGCGCTCGACACGGTACTTCCGGTCGAGGACTTCACCCGCCTTGATCTGCGGCGCAGCCATGCTCGCCGAGCATATCAGCCCCTCGGGAAACCGAGGGCTTGTCCACATGACAGGGCAGGGGTAAGCACGCGCCCATGCCGTTGAAGGTGACTGTGGTTGGCGCTGGCCTCGCCGGCTGCGAAGCGGCATTTCAGCTCGCCGAACGAGGAATCGACGTCGAGCTGGTCGAGCAGAAGCCACACGCCCGCACACCTGCTCAGAACACGGACGACCTCTGCGAGCTGGTCTGCTCGAACTCGATGCGCGGAGCCGCGCTGGTGAACGCGGTCGGGCTCCTCAAGGAGGAGCTCCGTCGCTGTGGCTCGCTCGTGATGGCGGCCGCCGAGGTGGCGAAGGTCCCCGCGGGAGGAGCGCTCGCCGTCGATCGCGAGGTCTTCGCGAAGGAGGTCACCGCGCGCATCGC
>JAYTZB010000694.1:0-9207 GCA_043742085.1 Polyangiaceae bacterium | reverse complement strand
GTGCTCGCGTTCTTCCTCGTCGGTCGCGTGGCCTCGAAGGGCAACAAGCCCGAGCCGGCGCCCGCGATCGTGAAGGCCGACGTGGAGCGCGTCGGCAAGCCGAGGCTCGACGTGGTGCGACCGGCGGAGCGCGGGGAAGTGGGTTGGCGCGGCACGGTCATCGATGCCCACGAGGGAACCGCGGTTCGCGGCGCGCGCATCTGGGTGGAGCGTGGCACCTTCGACGGCCGGTCGGTGCTTGCCAGCGTCGCCGCCGATGCGGACGGCGCATTCGAGCTTCCGCCCATCGAAGGCATCGTCGGAGACGAGCAGATGGCGGTCGAGGCGCCTCTGCACGCGCGCCTCGTGCAGCCGCTGCCTTCGCCTGGCGTGCTCTCGATCGCGCTGCTCCTCCGCCGCCGCGCCCTCCTCGCACGCCTCGTCGGGTGGGCCCGGAAGCGCGGGCGTCCCTTCGACGTGAAGCCCGAGCCCACGCCCGGTCATGTGCGTCGGGCAGCCGCGGACGATCTCCACACCGCGCGGTGGGCCGACGCCGTCGAGCGTGCCGTCTTCGGCGGAGGAGACGTGGACGCCCGCATGGAAGGCGAGATCGAGCGCATGGCCCCCGCGGAGCCGCGCCCCGGCCCCGCCGGCGTGGTCGCCGAGCAAGAGCGCGCCGCGGTGGCCGTTGCCGGAGGGGCCGAACAGGCCCGAAAGTCAGAAGAAGACGACCGTCGTTGACGGCCTGGCGGCCGCCTACTTATAAGGGTGCCCCGCGATGGACAACCTCCCGATCGTCCTCGTCGTCGTCGCCGTCGTGGCGCTGCTCGTCTACTTCCTGTTCTTCAGGAAGAAGGCGCTCCCCGCCGAGGGCAAGAAGGCCAGCGGAACGGGCGCGGCGATCGCGCCCGACAAGGACGCGAAGGCGGGCCGCGAGGGCCGTCAGCTCGGTCCCACCCCGAAGCCGAGCCTCCCCGAATCGCTGCCGTCGAAGGACGTCCTCTCCGCCGACGAGTCGGCGAACGTCCCCGTCGCGGAGGCGACCAGCGCCGCGCCCCCGGTCGCCTCGAAGAAGGACGTGGCGGGCCTCCGCAAGGGCCTCGCGGCCACGCGCGGCGGGTTCATGGCGCGTCTCAAGGCGATCTTCACGGGACAGAAAGAGATCGACCCGGCCATTCTCGAGCAGATGGAGGAGGTCATGATCTCGAGCGACGTCGGCGTGAAGACCACGCAGACCATCCTCGAACGTCTCCGCGAGAAGCTCGCGAAGAACGAGCTCGCCGACTCCGATGCCGTCTGGGCCGCGCTCCGCGCCGAAGCCACGCGCATCCTCGATGAAGGGCAGGCCGCAGTGCGCTCCTCGCGCGACGGCAAGCAGGCGAAGAAGCCGCTCGTCGTCCTGATGGTGGGCGTCAACGGCGTCGGCAAGACCACCACCATCGGCAAGCTCGCGACCAAGTGGAACGCCGAGGGCA
The DNA here is from genome assembly GCA_043742085.1 of Polyangiaceae bacterium. Classification (GTDB taxonomy): domain Bacteria; phylum Myxococcota_A; class Polyangia; order Polyangiales; family Polyangiaceae; genus Labilithrix. The sequence goes on along the minus strand of JAYTZB010000694.1, from coordinate 7,753 downwards.
AGAAGGTCATGCTCGCCGCCGGCGACACCTTCCGCGCCGCCGCCGTCCAGCAGCTCGAGGTCTGGGGCAAGCGCGTCGGCGCCGACGTCGTCAAGGGCAAGGAGGGCGCGGATCCGGGCGCCGTCGCCTTCGAGGCCACGAAGAAGGCCCAGGAGGCCGCCGCCGACGTCCTGCTCGTCGACACCGCAGGCCGCCTTCACACGAAGGTGAACCTGATGGAGGAGATCAAGAAGGTGAAGCGCACCATCACGAAGGCGATGGACGGCGCTCCCCACGAGACCCTCCTCGTCCTCGACGCCACCACGGGTCAGAACGGGCTCACCCAGGCCGTCCTCTTCAAGGAAGCCCTGGAGCTGACCGGGATCATCTTGACGAAGCTCGATGGCACCGCGAAGGGTGGAATCGTCCTCGCGGTATGTGACGAGCTCAAGGTTCCCGTGCGATACATCGGCCTCGGCGAACGCGCCGAGGACCTCCGCGAGTTCGTCGCGGTCGACTTCGTCGAGGCCCTGTTCGGCCGCGATGATGACGAGGCCGCAGCGGCCTGAGCCGATGCGTGCATGGTGCATAGAGTCAAGTGCAATTTGCACTCTTTGGTTCGCGCGTCTTGATCGCGTCGAGACCTTTTTAGACATTGCTCAGCCGAAAAAAATCGTGATAACGTGCCACGCGGTTTCGCCGTTAGCCTGAATCCTCAATTTTTCTCAAGCGTTAGGCCACCCTCTGTGCGTACAGATCGCCCCCCTCACCGCACCGAAAACCGCCCCGCAATCAGCACGGTGATGCTCGCCGCGAACGTCGAACCGGAAGGGGTTTCTCGATGAAGCAGGCTCGATACTGGCTCCTCATGGCGGCAGCGATGCTGTTGCCACAGGCTGCCTACGCACAGGCGAGGAAGCCCGGTGCAAAGCCTCCTGCCGCGGCCCCGAAGCCCCCTCCCACGGCGCCTCCGGCCGGTGGTGCGGGTGGTGACGTAGGCGATCTCGATGCGCCCGGCGGAGCGCCCGCTCCCGGCGGCGACACCGGGACGACGCCGCCCGCCGGTGCCGACACGGGGGCGCCCGCTACGGGCAGCAGCGGTGGCATCTGCGAGATCGATCCCTCGGCATGTCCGAAGGCGTCGGACATCCAGGCGCTCTCCAACAAGAACGTCCGCGCCGACGTCTACGCCGTCCAGCAGATCTACGCGCTGCGCCGCGGCCGCGTCGAGCTGATGCCCTACTGGAGCTTCAGCCTCAACGATCAGTTCGTCAGCCACCTCGGGCCTGGCCTGGGCGTGAACTACTACCTCACGAACGTCCTCGCGATCGGCTTCAACGGCACGTTCCACCAGCCGTTCAACGGCGACTCGGACTTCAACTTCCAGAACCGCCGCGCCACGCGCCTCGCCGTTCCGCTGAACGAGTACCAGGCGGCCGGCACGGTGAACTTCACGTACGTCCCGATGTACGGAAAGTTCAGCGGCTTCAGCCAGTTCATCTTCCACTACGACGGGTACATCGTCGGCGGCGTCGGCGCGCTCCGCACGCGTCCCATCGCGGTCATCGACCCGGACAACCGCAAGTTCGACTACGACTGGCGCCTGGCGTTCTCGCTCGGCATCGGCCTCCGCGTCTTCCTGAACCGCTGGTTCGCGGTGACCGCCGAGGTCCGCGACTACATCTACGTCGAGCAGCTCGAGAACGTTGCCGTCGCGCCCACGCAGGCGCAGCAGCGAGATCCCGCGACGTGGTTCGGCGAAAAGCCCCTCACCAATAACGTTCAAGCCCAGCTCGGCATCAGCATGTTCCTGCCGTTCAGCTGGGAGTATCGGCTTCCCAAGTGATGCCCGCACGCACAAGCCCGCGGACCGACGTCGCGCGAATGGGGACCGGCATGAAGCGAAACTCCGCAATCGAAACCCGCAAGCTCTCGCGTCCGTCCGTTGCGGCGCGCGTCTGGCGGAAGGCGGGAGCGCTCGTCGCTGCTGCAACCGTGCTCGTCGCTGCCACGGCGGTGTCGAAGCCGGCCGCCGCGCAGGAGATCCAGCTCACGGGTCCGCTCGCCGGAGCGCCCTCCGTCCGCAAGATGCGCCTCTATCGACAGGGTCGCGTCGAGCTCGCCATCGGCGGCGGGCTCCCGCTGCTCTTCGAGTACGAGCGCCCGTTCTTCCTGGCGGCGCGCCTGCAGTACAACGTGTTCGACTGGCTCGGAATCGGCGTCTTCGGTGGCTACGCCATCATCAACGCCAACACCGACCTCACCGACAAGATCGAGTCGACGGCGCCGCGCAACACGCGCACGCACCTCAACTTGCCGGACAAGTCGTACAACCTGAAGTTTGCCGATCAGACCGGCAAGCTGAAGTACATGATCAACCCGCAGATCACGTTCAGCCCGTTCCGCGGGAAGCTCGCGATCTTCCAGAAGCTGTTCGTCGACACCGACCTCTACATCCACGGCGGCGTGGGATTCATCGGCGTCGAGGAGCGCGCGGACTGTACGGCGTGCACGACGAAGGAGAGCTTCGCGACGAAGACCCGCACGGCGGTGGCGCCGACGTTCGGTCTCGGTCTCACGCTCTACACCTCGGGCCTCGTCAGCGTGAACATGGAGTACCGCGCGTACCCGTTCTCGTGGAACCGCGGCGGCTTCGACTCACGCGGCGGTGGCACCGATGCGTCGTTCCCCGACAACAAGATCGACTCGGAGGACCGTACCTTCAAGTTCAACCAGATGATCTTCATCGGCGCGGGCTTTTACCTCCCGACGGCTCCTCGCATCAGCGAGTAGCGGACCAGCGCTCGAACGCGAGCGCCATGCAAAAAGGGAATCGCCTCACGGCGGTTCCCTTTTTTCGTTCGAACCTGGTGGTGGTCAGCCGCGCTTGCTGACGATGCCTGAGCCGTCGACCGTGTAGGCCGGCGGCAGGACCTTACGGACCGCGTCGCGCTGCTCTTCGGGCACTTCCCACTTCGTCGCGACGAGCCCATCGGCGATCTTCGCGCGCACGCGGACGCTCTCCTCGTCGAGGAGGAGCGTCAGGAGCGAGCTGGTCGCTGCCTGGTCCTTCTGCGCAAACGTCGCAGCGACCGCGTAGAAGCGCGCCGTCTCGTTCGAATCCTGGAGGTAGGGATCCACCGACTCGCGGATCGACGCGTGCTGATGCGCCTCGAGCTCCTGGAGGATCTGCAGCTTGGGATCGATGAACTTCGCGTACTCGGTGTCCCAGCGTTTGAGCCACACGAGCAATTCCTCGACCAGCTCGTCCTCGGGCAGGATCGCCTTGAGGATGCGAATGGGCGGACCGACGCTCTCCGCCTTCGCGGCGAAGGCGCGCACCGGCTCGATGGCCTCGCGACCGGCGTCGACGATGCCCTCGAAAACCGCCTCTTTCTCTTCCTGATCGGTGATCGAGGGATCGGTGGCGAACGTGAAGCGCTTGAGCAGCGCCTCCACCGCGTCGGCCGACCTCATCTTGCAGAGCTCGGCGATCGCCTCCTGGCGATCGTAGGCCTGCGCCCGCTTGCTCCCCGCGGCCTCCGCATACTTCGCGGCAGCGTTGGATTTCTTCTCGCTACCGCCGTCTTTGGCAGGCTTGCCCTTGAACAGATCGAAGAGGCCCATGAAGGCTCTCTTCTTAAGCGCGATCGGCCGCGTCCGCTACGCTTTTGCGCGTTTTATGCGCGGCCTGAGAACGCGCCCAGGACACGAGTGAGAACCCGAGCGAGAACCCGATCAGAGAGGTACGGCGAGGAGCACGACCTCGCGGCCGTTCGACTGCACGTGGTAGCGGACCGGCCGGCCGTGCTTCGACGACGCGTCCGTCTCCATGCCCTGGATGCGGCTCTTGAACGCCGCGTCGGTGATGTGATCGACCTGCTCGTTGAGCGCCTTCTTGGCCGCGATGTACTCGCGATAGAGGCGCGCGTAGTACGCGTCGGCCGGCTCTGCTGCGAGCTTCGCGGCGTCGACGTCGCTCGCGCCCGTCGCGTGCGCCTGACCGCTCTTGTCGACGGAAAGCGCATCGCCGAAGTTCGCCGCCGTCGGCGCCTTCGAGACGCGGCCCTCGTCGTCGGTGTTGTCTTCCTCGACGCCCATGAGCTGGTTGAGGAGCTGGTCGATCCGGAACGCGAGGCCGCCGAGCTCGGCGTGATCGAGCTCGAAGCGCTTGTCGGTCTGGCCGTTGAGGATCATCAGCAGACCCTCCTCGAGCGCCGCAATCGGCCGCGAGATGTAGTTGCCGAGGAACCAGCCGCCGGCGATCACGAGGACGAGGCCGAGGGCCATGACGCCGAGGATCGAGAGCGGGATGGCGTTGGCGCCCGGGAGCAGCGAGGTCGGCGCGGCAGCGACCGCGGCGGTGCGGTGCCCGTCGCCCATGCCGGCGAGCGGCGCCGACGCGAAGATGACGTCGCCGTTTCCGCTGGCGACGACGTTGCCCGTCGAGAGCGAGTTTTTCACGTCCTGGACGCTCGCCTTCACGGCGTTCTTCACGTCCTCGCCGGCGTTGCCGGAGTTCGCGACGACGTCTCCCGTGTTGGTGACGAGGAGGACCCCGCGGCCCGTCGTGATGTCACCGACGCGAGCGAGCGCGTCGTTGATGGCGATGCCGATGAGCAGCATGCCGGCCGCGCGCGATTCGTCCTTCACCGGGACGTACGAGGCGATGTACTGGTCGGCGCGGGCCTTGTCGGTCCAGACGTCGGAGCCGGGCTGCGCCTTGGTGATCGCCTCCTTGAAGGCGGGATACGCCGAGCCGATGTCCTCCCCGCGGTTCAGGTCGGAGCCATTGCGGCCCACGATCTTCCCCGAGTTGTCGACGACGGCGACGATCGACGGCTTTGCGCCAAGGGCGCCCGATGCGGCGCTCGCGATCTGGTCGCAGAGCTGGCGTGCGGCGTCTCCGCGCGCGTCGGGCGTGGCCTTGCCGAGCGCCGCGCGCGTGGCAGGCTCGTTGGCCTTGATGGCGAGCCACCGCTCGGCGCGCAGGGCGTCGAGCTGCAGCTGCGCTGCCGCGCCCGCGACGTCGCGCTGAGCGGTTCTCTTGAGCTGATCGGGACTGCTGGTCTCTGCCGCGAGCTGCGTGCGGACGATCGCGAAGGCAAGCAGCCCCACGATCAGCACGATCACGGCGTTGACTGCGATGATTTTGTTTCGCATTCCGCTCGCCTCAGTAACGCATCGTTTCGGGGAACTGCCCGCAGAAGCTATCATCGTGCGCTCGACTGCGGCAACCCATGACTGACGCCGTTCTCCTGTCCGACCCAAGGTTTTTCCGGCACCGGTCCAACGGGTACCATCCCGAGCGTCCCGAGCGCCTCGAGGCGGCGCGCGCGGCGATCGAGCGTTCGCAGCTGTCTTTCAGGCCGATCGAGCCCCGTCCCGCGACCGACGAGGAGCTCGAACGCGTGCATGATCCACGCTTCCTGAAGTGGCTACGGACCCTCGGCGGCGAGCAGGGATATATCGACGCGGACACCTACGTGGGCCCGGAGAGCGTGGCGATCGCGGAGCTGGCAGCGGGCGGGACCGTCGCCATGGTCGACGCGCTCATCGACGGCCCGTCGAAGCGAGGGGTGGCCCTGGTGCGGCCGCCCGGCCACCACGCGCGGCCCGATCACGCGATGGGCTTCTGCCTCCTCAACAACGTCGCCATCGCGGCCGCCCATGCGCGGGCGCGGGGCCTCGAGCGCGTCGCCATCATCGACTGGGACGTGCATCACGGAAACGGCACGCAGGACGCGTTCGTCGACGACCCGAGCGTCCTCTACGTGTCGACCCACCAGTTCCCGTTTTACCCGGGCACCGGAGCGGTGAGCGAGACGGGCGAGGGCGAAGGCAAGGGCTACACGGTCAACGTGCCGCTCACCGCAGGCGGCGGCGACGGCGTGTATCGCGCCGCGTTCGAGCGTGTGATCCTGCCGGTTCTCGAGGAATACCGGCCCCAGCTGGTCCTGGTCAGCGCGGGCTTCGATGCCTCGGCGCGCGACCCGCTTGCCGAGATGACGCTCTCTGCCGACGCGTTCGGATGGATGGCGCGCGCGCTGCGCGGCGTCGCCGACAAGAGCGCCGAGGGACGGATCGCGCTCGTGCTCGAGGGCGGCTACGACCTCGTGGCGCTGGAAGCGGGCCTCCTCGCGGCGACACGCGGCATGGTCGACGGCACTGCCCTCGACATCGCGCGCACGCCCGATCACGAGGACCTCGAACGAGCTACTCGGGTCGCTCACCAGGCCTGGAAGACGGTGGGCTGAGGCCGCCGGACGACGGGCCAGCGGCACGGCAAATGCTGGTGCCCAGGTACCGTGCCCACGTTTCGTTACATTTTCCCACTGTTGGCCGTCCTCAGCCTGGTACCCGGGTGCAGCGATGATCCAGGGTCCTTGTCCCAGGGAGCGAATCCCTACTCGGGCGACCCGGGCGTCGACCCCAAGGAGCCGGACCCGCCCGTCGTCGCGCCGACGACGCCCGCGCCCGCCCACGACGCGACGTTCGCCGAGCGGACGCTCTCCCGCGCCCAGCAGTGGATCGACGCGAAGATGCCCTACTGCGGCGGCCCGAACGGCGGCGAGGACGTCATCTGCGGCGGCACCTGCTCGCGCAGCGGCACCGCGAAGAGCGCGGAATGGGACGACTATCGGAGCGACTGCTCCGGCTTCGTGTCGTGGTCGTGGGGGCTCCCCGCCCCCGGCGAGACCACGCGGACGCTCGCCCCCTACGACACGAGCGTCAGCGCGCTCATCACGGCCGACGAGCTTGCCGTCGGCGACGCGCTCAACGGGTCCGGCCACGTGATGCTCTTCGGCGGCTGGGCCGACAAGGCCGCCGGCAAGGCGACCATCCTGCAGGAATCGCGGTGCGGGACGACGGCGGCGGAGAAGATCGCCGTCTTCAAGATCGTCGACTCGACGACCCTCCAGATCTCCGATGGCCGTAAATTCCGGCCGATCCGCTACAAGAAGGCGAAATAATTGGGGTGACCGACGGGGCTTGAACCCGCGACAGCTGGAGCCACAATCCAGCGCTCTACCAACTGAGCTACGGCCACCGTGCGAAGCGCGTCACCATACCCACGGACCGCGGAGTTGCAAGCCCGGAGTGCCCAACAGCCCTGCGGGAGGGCCCCCTCGCCGCAGAAAACGACGCGAACTTTACCTCCGCTCGCGCCGGGGTCACGATCCAGCCATGGGAGCACACGCTCGCTCTGTGCTTCTTCTCTTGCTCGCCTCGGTCACCGGCGGCGCTGCCGGGTGCGCCGACACGCTGCCCGAGAAGATCGTCCTGTCGCCCGCCGCCTCGAACGTCGAGGTGCTCAGCGAGCCGCCGAACACGGAGGTCTACGAGCCGGCCGGTGAGGTCACCGCGCAGGTCGTCGGTCGTGAGACCCAGGATGCGCTGCGACAAGCGTTCAACCAGCTCCGCAACAAGGCAGCGGCCAAGGGCGCCACGTTCATCGCCGTCGACGACGTGACGTCACGCGCTGCATGGGACTTCAGCGGGCGCACCATCGTCACGCTCGTCGGCACCGCCTACCGCCCGAAGTGAGCGCGGCCTTCTACGAGAAGCGCCTCTCCACGCGCGAGCGGAGCGAGCCCGAGGCGATCGCTCGCCTGCGCGCCGAGGCCGACCTCCTGACGTGGCTCGGCGGACGTGTGACCCCGCGGCTCGTCGGTACGGGCGAGGACGAGCGTGGACCGTGGCTGCGTACCGAACGGGTCCCCTTCCCCACCCTCGCGGAGCGGCTCGCGAATGCGGCGCGAGGAGGCACGAA
>JAYTZB010000693.1:0-5508 GCA_043742085.1 Polyangiaceae bacterium | reverse complement strand
GGCGTCGTCGTCGAGCCAGTCTACGATCAAGGCCACCTCGTGGAGGAGGCCATCGCCAGCGTGCGCGACGCCATCCTCATCGGCGTCGTGCTGTGCATCGCCGTGATCGGCGCGTTCCTCCGCGATGCGCGCGCCGGCTTCGTGGCCGCGGTCGCGGTCCCGGCGACGCTCATCCTCACCTTCGGCGCGATGCAGGCCCTCGGACAGACGCTCAACCTCATGTCGCTGGGCGGGATGGCGGTGGCCATCGGGCTCGTCGTCGACGACGCCATCGTGATCGTGGAGGCCATCTCCCGAAAGCGCGAGGCCGGGCTCGATCCGCGCGCCGCCGCCGAGGAAGGGACGCGCGAGCTCGCCGCCGCGGTCATCGGCACCACCATCACCACCGTCATCGTGTTCCTGCCGCTCGCCTTCCTCGAGGGCGTGGTGGGCAAGTTCTTCAGCGCGCTCGCGATGACGCTCTCGGCATCGGTGGTGATCTCGCTGGTGGTGGCGGTCGTGATCATCCCCATCGCGGCGGCGCGCTTCATGACCCAACCTCCGCGCGTGGTTCACGGCCGCTGGGAGCACTCGTACGGGACGCTCGCACGCTGGTCGGCCGGACACGCGTGGCTCGGCGCCGTGTGCGTCGTCGTGTCGGTGGCGTTCGCGGCGTTCGCCGTGGGCCGCATCCCGAGCGGCTTCATGCCGACCAGCGACGAGGGCGCGTTCGTCATCGACTACGAGACGCCCGCCGGCACCTCCCTGACCGAGACCGATGGCGCGGCCAAGCGCATCGAGGCCATCCTGGTGCAGACCCCCGAGATCGAGTCGTTCCAGCGCCGGACCGGGGCGCAGATCAACCCGACCGCTGTCGCGTTGCTCAACCGCGGCGACTTCTCGGTCCGCCTGCGCTCCGGCAAGCGCCGGCATGCCGACGACATCATCGCGTCGGTCCGCGCGCGCGTGGAGCGCGAGGTCCCCGCGGTGCGCGTGGAGTTCGTGGAGATCCTGGCGGACATGCTCAACGATCTCTCGGGCACTCCGCGCCCCATCGAGGTGAAGATCTTCGGTGAAGACTACGCGACCATCGAGAAGGTCTCGCGCGAGGTCACGAAGCGCGTCGCCGGCATTCCCGGCTTCGTCGACGTGTACAGCGGCGTCGAGCGACCTTCGCCGCAGCTCGTGTTGCGCATCGATCGCAACGCGGTCTCGCGCTTCGGGCGCACGGCCGAGGACGTGTCCGTCGACATCAGCGACGCGCTCCTCGGAACCAGCGCCGGCTTCATACGCCGGTTCGACCGCACCATCGGCATCCGCGTGCGCTACCCGGACGAGGTGCGCTTCAACCCGGCCACGGTGGCGCGGCTCCCGCTCTCCTTCGGGAACGCGGGGACCACCGAGGTCGGCGCCGTCGCCACCATGCAGCGCGACACCTCCCCCACCGCGCTCGTGCACGAGAGCCTGCAACCGGTGGTCATCGTCACCGGCGACCACGAGGGCCGCGATCTCGGGAGCGTGGTCCGCGACATCGAGAAGGCGATCGCCTCGATCGAGCTCCCGCGCGGCGTCCGCATCGAGATGGGCGGCCAGTACGAGGCTCAGCTCGAGTCGATGAGGAACCTCGCCACGGTCGCTGGCGCGGGCATCCTGCTGGTGCTCGTGGTCCTGGTGGCGCAGTTCGGGAGCCTTCGTCCGGCGATCGCCGTGCTGCTCACCACGCCGCTCGCGCTGGTCGGCGCCTTCGCGCTCCTGTGGATCACGAGCACGCCGCTCAACACGTCGTCGCTCATGGGATGCGTGCTGCTCGTGGGGCTCGTCGTCAAGAACGGCATCTTGCTCCTCGAGGTGGCCGAGCAGCATGCGGCCACCGGCATGCCTTACGACGAGGCGCTGGCGCTCGCGGGTGAGCGCCGCATCCGGCCCATCGCGATGACCACGCTCGCCACGCTCGCCGGACTCGCGCCGCTCGCGCTCGGCATCGGCTCGGGCGCCGAGCTCCAGCGCCCGCTCGCCCTCGCCGTCATCGGTGGCCTCGCGCTGTCCGCGTTGCTGAGCACGCTGGCCCTCCCGTCGATCGCGGGTGCGCTCCACCGTCTCGTCGGCCGGGTGGGTCGGGGGGCTCGGGGAGCTGCGTCTCCGGCGTGACGCGGGCGACGGCTCACTCGACCGCGATGGAGAGCACGGCGGCGAGCTGCGCAGCGAGGTTGGTGAGCTCGGCAGCGAGCGGGCTGTCGGCGGCGAGCGTTCCGGTGAGCGACGCGAGCTCCGCACGTTGCGCAGGCGAGAGCCGGTCGGTCATCGCGAGCAGGAGAAGCGCGACCACCTCGGCGCGCTCGTCGCCCACCACGCCCGCCACGCGCGACCACAGGGGAAGCGCGCGCAAGGCCGCGCGCGCGCGTGCCAGCGCCTCCTGATGCGCCGCCGCGCTCGGTGCTCGTACCTCGAGATGCGCGAAGAGCGGCGCGACCGCACGAGCGAGCGCGGCGACATCGGCGGCGGCGTCGAGCTCGCCGACCACCTTCGCGAGGCGATCGGCCAGCCCACGCCAGCTGTCTCCGAAGCACTGGAGGCTGAAGCCGAGCGCGATCCCGCGCTGGCGCGGACGGAGCAGGATCCAGCCGCGCGATTTTCCGGTCACGGCGTCGATGGGCCTCATCGCCTCCCAGAGACGCTCCGCGGACACCCAGTGCGGCGGATACTTGAAGCGCGCGACGTCGAGGACGAGCGCGAGGTCCCGCGCCGCGTGGTAGCCGCCGATGGGCGAGAAGTGCCCGCCGCCGGTTTGGCCCATCGCCGCGCGATCGAAGGAGGCCACGAGCACGGCCTCGCCGCGTGATGCGGTCGCGAGCGCGGCGCGCCACGTCGCGAGATCGGCGCTGTCCGCGCGTTTCAGATCCACGGCCGCGCCGTTGCATCGTGCGAGGCAAGCCACCTCGTCGAGATCGAGCCCGCGCGCACGCACCTCCTCGAGGGGCACGCAGCAGTCGAGGAGATCCTCGGCGAACCAGCGCCATGGTCCCTTCCACAGTCGCCCCGGGTCGATGGCGAGCGCATTGAGCGCGACGACGAGCGAGCCGAGGCCGCAGTATGCGGGCTCCGATTGGGTGTGGAACTGCTCGGCAAGCGGAAAGTATCCGTCGAGCCCGCCCGCTGCGAGCGCCTCGCTGAAGGTCCTCTTGCCCTCCGCCGAGGAGAAGGCGATCGCGTCTGCCGGGAGCGGCCGACGGTAGAGCGTCGATTCCATCCACCAACTGTAGTTGGTTAGTTGATGAAGTGTGCCAGCCAACACGTATTTGCAGATCGATCGTGTGGGGGCTAAGTCATGCGTCCGCGGTTCGCCGCGCAACGATGTCGAACGCTCTCACCTCCAACGAACGCCGCCGCCGGCGCTGGCTGACCGGCGTCGCCTTGGCGGCGAGCCTGCTCGCGGTCGCGCCGCGGGCGGGCGCGCAGCCGGGGCAGAGCGAGGTCGTGACGCCCCCGTCGGTCGTCACGCATGTCGATGCGCAATATCCGCCGTCAGCCCTCGCCTCGCGCGAGCACGGCGACGTGATGGTCGCCGTCACCGTCGACGTCGACGGGCACGTGTCGAAGGTCGACGTGCTCGAGTCGGGCGGCGCAGATCTCGACGAGGCGGCGGTGGTCGCGGTTCGACAGTGGACGTTCTCGCCGGCGCTTCGAGCCGGCAAGCCCGTGGCGAGCCGCATCCGCGTGCCGTTCCACTTCGCGCCGCCCGCGCCGGCGCCCGAGGTGGTGCCGACGACGCCGACCGGTGAGCCGCAGCTCGCGCCGCACAGCGCCGTACCGGGCCCAGGCCCGGCGCCGCCCGCGGCAACGCCCGCCGCCGTAGCGGCCGGAGCGGCCGGATCGGCCGCCGAGCCGGAGGAGGTCCGCATCGTCGGCCGCGCCGCGCCGGTCAGTCGTGGGGCATCGGACTTCACGTTTCACGTCGGCGAGCTCGCGCGCGTGCCGAACAAGAACGCGAGCGAGCTCCTGCGCGCCGCCGCGCCCGGCCTCTTGCTGACCAACGAGGGCGGCGAGGGCCACGCCGAGCAGGTGTTCCTGCGCGGCTTCGACGCGCGCGAAGGTCAAGACCTCGAGTTCTCGGTCGGCGGAATGCCGATCAACGAAAGTGGCAATCTGCACGGCAATGGATATGCGGATACGCATTTCATCATTCCCGAGCTCGTGGAGTCTCTGCGGGTCATCGAGGGACCGTTCGACCCGCGGCAGGGCAATTACGCAGTCGCGGGAAGTGCCAATTACGAGCTGGGCCTCGCGCAACGCGGCCTGACCACCAAGTACACGGGCGGCAGCTTCGGGACGCAGCGGCTCCTCCTCGCGTGGGGTCCGAAGAACGAGAGCCGCCATACCTTCGGCGCCGGCGAGATCGCCACCACCGACGGTTACGGCCAGAACCGCGGCGCCCAGCGCGCCTCCGCGATGGGCCAATACGAGGGCCGCCTCGGCGACCGCGGCTCTTACCGCATCTTCGCGCAGGGCTACTCCACGCATTTCCACAGCGCCGGTGTCATTCGTCAGGACGACTACCAGGCGCGGCGGATCGGCTTCTACGACAGCTACAGCCAGTCGCAGTTCGCGCGCCAGCAGATCGCCGAGGGCGGCGACTCCTCGCGCTATTCGCTGTCCGCGGATCTCGAGACGAAGTCAGGCGACACGGTCCTCACGCAGCAGTTCTTCGTCAGCAAGCGCCAGATGCGCTTGCTCGAGAACTTCACCGGCTTCCTCCTCGACGTGCAGACACCGCTCCAGTCCGTGCACGCGCAGCGCGGCGACATGCTCGACCTCAACGTCGACGAGACCATGGTCGGCGCGAAGGGCGCCGCCCGCTGGCAGACCACCGCCCTCGGACACAAGCAGGACCTCGAGCTCGGCTACTTCGCGCGCGGCGACTGGACCAAGGGCATCCAGCAGCGCCTCGAGGCCAACACCGGCGCTCCGTACGCGACCGAGACCAACGTCGAGAGCCAGCTCGGCGACCTCGGCCTCTATGCCGACGCGAACCTCCGCCTGCTCACGTGGTTGAACCTTCGCGGCGGCGTGCGCAGCGACCTCTTCACGTTCAACGTCACGGACAACTGCGCCGTCCACGACGTCTCGCATCCTTCGGTGGCGAACCCGCAGCTCGATCAGAGCTGCCTCACGCAGCAGGACTTCGGACGCCACCGCGAGGCCGACAGCCGCGCGTCGACCTCGAGCGTCGCGGTCCTGCCGCGCGGCTCGGTGGTGCTCGGACCGTTCCAGCACTTCACGTTCAACGTCAGCTATGGCCAGGGCGTCCGCTCCATCGACCCGAGCTACATCACGCAGGACGTGAAGACGCCGTTCGCGAGCATCAAGGCCTACGAGGGCGGCGTGGTCTACGCCACCGACGTGAAGGAGGTGGAGGTGGTCGCGCGCTCCATCTTCTTCCAGACCGCCGTCGACCGGGACCTCATCTTCAACGAGAGCGTCGGTCGCAACGTGCTCGGCAACGGCACGACGCGCACGGGCTGGGTGGGAGCC
>JAYTZB010000692.1:0-3128 GCA_043742085.1 Polyangiaceae bacterium | reverse complement strand
CTCGAATGGATGGCCCGGGGCGCGATCGCGGTCACCTCGACGTACGCGATAGGAGCCGCGCCTACCTGCGGCACGAGAGCGCGCGAGACACGGGAGGCTTCCCTGGAGCATCCTAGGCCTCGTCGATGTCCTGGTTCGGAGCTCTCACGCTCGCGGGGTGGCTCACGGTGGTCGTGACCGCGCTGGTCATGCGCTCGCGTCCCTTCGCGATGTTCGTGGGCGTGCTCGTCGGCATCTACTCGCTCGTGGCTGCGGCAATGGCGCCGTGGTTCGTCGCGAACATGCCGGTTTTCGTGGCCTTTCATGCAGCGGTGTACGTGAATTTCCTCGCGCTGGCGCGGCCGCGCATGAGGCCACTCGCGTACCGGCTGCTCGTGAGCTGGCCAGCGTCGTTCTTCGTGGCCGGCACTCTTCTCGCGATCCCGTGGGCGGTGCTCACCGTGGTCGGGCTGCATCCGTGGGCGCCATGGCTGCCTTATGCGCTGGCCGCGGTCGGCATGCTCCAGTCGCTCACCACCAAGCGCGAGGAGATCGACCTCGTGATCGGCGGCCCTGCCGGACCGCGCGCCGATCGCCTCGCGCCGCATGCCCATGGCAGCGCTCGCGAGGAGCGACCGCTCCGCATCATCCAGATCTCCGATCCGCACATCGGGCCGTTCATGTCCGTGGCGCGCTTGAGGCGCATCGCCGACCGCGCCGTCGCAGCCAAGCCCGATCTCGTGTTCCTCACTGGCGATTTTCTCACCATGGAGTCCCACAGCGATCCCGATCTGCTGCTGACCGCGCTCGAGCCGCTGCGCGCGCTTCCCGGCAAGGTCTTCGCGTGCCACGGCAATCACGATCACGAAGCGCCCGACGTCGTCGCTCGCGCGCTCTCCGAGAACGGCATCGTGCTGCTCGTCGACGAGGAGCGCGACGTGGAGACGGACGCCGGCCCCGTGCAGATCGTAGGGATGGACTTCGCCTATCGCGAGCGCGCCGCTCATCTCGCGCGTGTCTGCGCCGCGCATCCGCGGAAGGACGGCATGCTTCGTATCGTGCTGCTCCACGATCCGGGCGCGTTCCGGCACCTGCCGCCTGGCGAAGGTGATCTCGTCCTCTCGGGGCACACCCACGGCGGTCAGGTCGGGCTCTTGAGCCTGGGTCTGCCCTGGACCTTCCTGCGGCTCTTCGGTGACAAGATCCCGGACCACGGCTTCTGGGCGCGCGGCACCGACCGCATGTACATCCATCGCGGGACCGGTCACTACGGCTTCCCGCTGCGCCTCGGCGTGCCCGCCGAGGAGAGCCTCGTGCGCGTTCATCGCACCACGGCCTGAGCCACGGCCCGAGCTACGGCCTAGCGCGCGCCGTGGACGCCGAGCACCGAAGGCAACGGGAGCAGCTTGCTGCGTTCGTTCGCGAGGACGACGACGATGGTGAGCGCACCGTTCTTCACGAGGCCATGGAGCATGCCCATGCGATGCTCCTTGCCGTAGAAGGTGGACGGTTCGAAGCACACCGAGATCACGCGATCGACGCCGAGCGCCTGCACGACGTCGGCGGGCTCGTCGAGCGGCTTGCACGGCTCGCCGTCCGCGAGGTTCGCCGCCGCGGAGGCCACGATCTGCGGCACGAGCTTCGCGGAAGCGTCGTCGAGCTTCTCGATGTAGAACGAGTACAGGAGCTCGCGATCGGCCGGCGCGCTGACCTTCGTGGATGACGGACGCCCTTCCCAATCGAAGCGCGTGACGTTCCGGCGGAGGACCTTCCACGTGAGGCCCTCGGCCCGCATCGTCAGGCCGAATTGACCCGCGACGAGCTGGAGCGTCTCCGGCACGGGTACGATCGGACCCGGCGCAGGCTCGGGCGACGCTGTTGAGGTCGCGGTGCGCGCCGCTCGCGGAGCTGCAGCGTCCGGCGGATGACCGCACGCGAACGACGACCCCGCGAGCACGAGCACGAGCACGGTCAGCGGCACGGGGCGGCGCATGATCATCGCGACGACCCGTCCAGCGCGACGGCCAGCGCCGTGAGGGTCTCGCCGGTGCTCTCCTCGACCTTCACCGTCGCGCGCTCCTCGCCGCGCACGGGGCCGCGATTGACGATGACGATCGGGATCTTCCGCTCCGCCGCGCGCAGCAGGAACCGATAGCCGGAGAAGACCGCGAGCGACGTCCCCGCCACGAGCAGTGCGCCCGCGCCGTCGATCGTCGCATAGGCGTCCTCGACGATGGGACGAGCCACGTTGTGCCCGAAGAACACCACGTTGGGCTTCAACGTGCCGCCGCACATGGGGGCGACACAGACGGGCGGTTGGAACTGCTCGACGATGTCGTCGGCAAGGTCGGCGTCGCCGTCGGGCGCCATCGGCGTGGGGCCTTCGAGCCACGCGGGATTGTCCTCGCGCATGCGCGCCTGCACCGCGTCGCGTGCCTCGATGACGCCGCAATCGAGGCACACCACCTCGGCGAGCGCGCCGTGGAGCTCGATGACGCGCGAGCTGCCGGCCTGGTGATGGAGCCGATCGACGTTCTGCGTGATCAAGCAGGTGAGGACGCCGTGCTGCTCGAGCCTCGCGAGCGCAGCGTGTGACGGCCCGGGTCGTGCCAGGCGGAAGCGCTCCCACCCGGCCATGGCGCGGGCCCAGTAACGTCGTCGCAGCGCGGCCGATCGCACGAACTCCGGTCCGTGAATGGGCCGCCGCACGCGCTCGAGGGCGGCCGGGCTGCGGTAGTCGGGAATGCCCGACTCGGTGCTCACACCGGCGCCGGTCAGGGCCACGATCGGCCCGTTCCGCAGGCATTCCACGGCTTCTGCGAGCTCCACGCCGCGAAGGTTAGCAGGCCGCGGAAACGATGTAGCCCATCCGGGTGACTGGCAGCGATCCGGGCCTGACTCACAATGCCTGGATGCCTGCAACGACGCCTGGTTCGCGCGCCCACGAGGAGATGCCCGAGTCGCAGCGGGTGACCATCCCGTCGCCGCAGCCCTTCCCGCGCATCGCCGCGGACATGCGCGCCATCGCCCCCGGCAAGAGCGCCATCCCGCACCGGTCGCCCGGCGCGTACCGCCTCGTCGACGGCGAGCCCCAGGAAGATCCCCAGAGTCGTCGCTGAGCGCCCGAGCGCGCGCTATACGTCGCCTCG
>JAYTZB010000691.1:0-2978 GCA_043742085.1 Polyangiaceae bacterium | reverse complement strand
GGCCTTCATCGGTCGCGCCGCGGCTTCCACGCGGAGCGTCTCCATCTTCCGCGTGCCGAGCGCGAGGAGCACGCAGCCGAAGACGAAGAGCAGCGACATGTTCGTGACCGACTGACCGAAGGAGTGCGCCGCCTCGCTGAGGCGGCTGCGACCGGATTCGCGCTTGCGAGCGCCCTCGACCTCGGTCGAGACCTCGCCGTCGTGCATCGAGACCTTGACGTTGCCGTGCTTGCCGCTGCCGCTGTCGACGACCTTGCCGCCGATGATGGCGCCTTCTTCGCGCTTGAGCGCTCCGCCCACGATGCCGACGTCGCCGTCGACGCGTGCGCCGCTCACCACCTTGAGCGAGCCGCCGAAGACCGTCGCGTTGCCGACCACGCGGGCGCCGTCCTCGATGCGCGCGGAGCCGCCGGCGACGACGAGGTCACCGGTGACGGTGCCGTAGATCTTCGCCGAGCCACCGGTCACGCTCACGGTGTGGACGATCTCGTCCTTGCCGATGACGAGGCTGCTGCCGACTACGTTGCGGTCCTCGCCGCGCACGGTCGGAACCGGCGGCACGGAGGGCATCGCCGGCACGGCATCGCCGGCGGCGGGAGGCGTCGGGGGCATCGGAGGCGTCGGCGGCGTCGGCGCCGTCGCTCCCGCCGCGCCGGAGGGAAGCGATGCCGTGATCGTGATCAGGCTGCCGTTTCGGCGCGCAACGACATCCGACTCGGCGAACAGCGCCTCGAGCACGGCATCGGCGGGCTGGTCCTCGACGTTGATCTTGACGTCATGCTCGGCGACGGTGATGCCCTTCGACATCACGAGGCTCCAGCCCGCTTCCTCGGCGAGCTTCACGAGACCGTCGCTCGGCTTGCCGTCGAACTCGAAGCTGACCTTCTTGTCCGATGCGGGCCACGCGCCTTCCTTGTGCACGGCGGCCTCCGCCGCCAGCGGGATGAAGAGGGCGAGCGTGACCACCGAAGCGATACGACCGACACGAGCGAGCGGGGACAGGGGATTCATCGAGATACTTCCTTCTTCGGGAGCAGTCGCACGAGACCAAAAGCCATGATGACGAGCATGAGCGCAGCGCCGTAGGTGAGCGCGAGGCCGATGGGGCTGCCGGGCTCGAAGAGACGTCGGCCCAGCGTTCCGAGACCGTTCACGAACATCGGCACGTCGTGCGCGAACGCCTTCGCGCCGCCGACCTCGGACGGCGCATCGACGAAGCTGGGGACGAGACCGAGGACCGCGAACGCGAGGCCGAGCGCGATGAAGAGCCGCGGCATGGGCGCGCGCGCCGACGCGTCCTCTTCGCGTCCCACCAGCGCGATCTCGCGACCCGTGTGCAGGGAGAGCAGCGCGGCGTTGCCGAGATGCGTGGTGCACGACCGGCAGCCGTCGACATGCGCGAGGACGGCGGCCGGAACGATCTCGACCTGGCCGTCGGCCATGGCCGTGAGCACGACGTCGCTCGCATGTCCGCCTGCTGCCCACAGCAGCTCGTCGGGGAGGAATGACTCCTTCTTTCGATCCATCATGACTTTCCTCCGCCGCTCGCCGCTGTCTTGCGCGTCTCGTGCGCGTCGTCTTCGAGCGCTTCGGCCATCGCCTTGCGTCCGCGTGTCACCCAGGTCGCGACCGTGCCGAGCGGTACGTCGAGACGCACGGAAATCTCCTGGTACGACAGCCCGTCCATGTGGAAGAGCTGCAGAGCATTCCGCGGACCCTCGGGTAGGATCAACAGCACACGACGCACTCGCGCAGCTCGCTCGGCGACCTCCATCTGCTCGTCGGCGCCGGCGGCCGGATCGATGAGGCGATCCATGACGAGGTTCGTGGAGCTGGGAGCGTCCTCGCGGACCTCGACGTTGCGCGCACGCTGCTTCTGCCGCGCACGGAGCGTATCGAGCGCGACGTGCCGCGCGATGCCGAGAACCCACGGACGAACCGGACCGCGCACCTCCGACTTGTCCTCGAGCGCCCGCCTGAGCGCCTCGCTCGTGCAGTCCTCGACGTCCGCGTGATCGGGCGCCTCGCGAAGGACGCAGGCCACCACCGCACGGACGAGGGGCCGGAGCTCGGCCGCCTGCTGCCCGAGCGACGGAGTGGGGTTGGCGGCGAGCAGCGCCGTGGTCATGAGCGCCGAGAGCATCGTCCTACGTGCTGGTCGATCGAGGGGCCGTGAAAATTTCACAGGCCCGCCGAATTGCAGGTAAGTGCCTGACAATAGGCGAATTATTCGGCAAATCTGGACAGGCCGACGAAAGCTCGTAACCCTGCGGTGATGCCCTCGGAGCCGCCGAACGACCTGCCGCCCGCGCCAGCCGAGGCTGTGGCGCCGCCCGCGCCTGCCGAGACGCCGCCCGCTCCGCCTGCGCCGGCCGAGCCGGTGTCGAAGGTGAAGGAGTGGGCTGTGGCGGTGGCGATCATGATCGTCTTCGCGATCATCTGCGCGCAGTTCATCGGGTTCCTGCGTTCGAACCAGTACGGTCCGTAGCGCGTCGCCGCGTGTTCTTCCTTCTCTCGAAGCTGCTCGACGTCTTCTTGAGCCCCTACACGTGGGCGCTCCTGCTGGTCGCTGCCGCCGTGCCGTGGCGGATCCGCGCTCGTTCGTCGCGGCACATGCGACGTCGTCGGATCCTCGCGGCGGCTGGGATCTCGATCTTTCTCGTCGGCTCGTTTCCGCCGTTCGCCAACGCGATGCAGTGGCGTCTCGAGCATGCGTCGACGTCGACGTACGACGCGAACGTGACCTACGACGCGGTCATCTTGCTGGGAGGCGTCGTCGAAGAAGACGCGATGAAGACCTCGGGGCAGGTCGCGTTCAACGACAACGTCGAGCGACTCATCATGACGCATCGCCTCCTCCGCGATGGCAAGGCGCGCGTGGCCATCGTGTCCGGTGAGACGCCGGAGGCCGACGTGCTCGCGCGCCAGCTCGAGGACTGGGGGATCGACGCAAGTCGCGTCATCCTCGAGCCGCGCGC
>JAYTZB010000690.1:0-12071 GCA_043742085.1 Polyangiaceae bacterium | reverse complement strand
AGCTCGATCGGGCTCGTCGCGTTCATGTACGGCAAACGCCAGGCCCGCGTCCCGCACATCGCGGTCGGCCTGGTGCTGATGGTTTATCCGTACTTCGTCTCGAACATCCTGCTCATGTTCGCGATCGCAGGCGTGCTGTCGCTCGGACTGTGGCTGGCCGTGCGCATGGGCCTCTGAGCGTCACCTCAGCTTCGCCGAGGGCTGACATCCGGAAAGACGCGCCAGTGACGCGACCTTCGGTGCGCTGGGCGCTCGCGAGCCTCTCGCTGTCGATGCTGCTGCCGTCGCTGGGCACCAGCATTGCCAATGTCGGATTGCCGACTCTGGCCAGGGCATTCGATGCGTCGTTCCAGGAGATCCAATGGGTGGTCATTGCCTATCTCCTCGCCAGCACCACGGTGATCGTCAGCGTCGGACGCCTGGGTGACATCACCGGCCGACGACGCCTTCTGCTCGCCGGCATCCTGCTGTTCACCGTGGCCTCGATCCTCTGTGGGATCGCGCCCACGCTCTGGCTGCTGATCGCGGCGCGCGCGGCGCAGGGCTCCTCGGAACGACCTCGGCGATCGGCACGGCGCTCGGCCCCTCGCTCGGCGGCGTTCTCATGGCGACGCTCGTGGTCGGGCCCTTCTATCTCTCCCGGCAGCTCGGCCTCGCGGCCGTGTCGGTGGGGCTGGTCCTCTCCGTTGGTCCGCTCGTCGCCGCGCTGACCGGCGTCCCGGCCGGCCGGATGGCGGATCGCTTCGGCGCGCAGCGCACGACGATGGTCGGGCTGATGGGAATGGCGGCGGGTTGCTTCCTCCTCTCCATGATGCCGGCGGCGCTCGGCGTCCCCGGCTACATTGGGCCCATCGCGCTCGTCACCGTCGGCTACGCGCTGTTCCAGACAGCCAACAACACTGCCGTGCGTGGCGCACGAGGGCAGCATCACGCGCGCTTCGGAGCGGCTGTCATTGAGCCAACCGGCGGTGAGCGCGCACGTCAGGGCGCTCGAGGACACGCTCGGTCTCGCGCTGTTCGAGCGCACGGCGCGAGGCATGAGCCTGACCCCCGACGGGCAGCGGCTTCTGGTGAAGGCGGAGCAGACGCTCGGCGCGCATCGCGAGCTGATCGAGGAGGCGACGCGCATCAAGGGACGCCTGACCGGAAGGCTTCGAATCGGTACGGCGAGCAGCTCCGGCGCGGAGGCGCTCGGACTCTTTCTCACCGTCCTCTCGGAGCGCTGCCCGGAGGTGCAGGTCGCGCTCCAACATGGCACTTCGCTCGATATCCTCGATGGCATCCGCAATGGCAGTCTGGACGCCGGCTTCTACAACGACGCTGGCGAGCCGAATGCCGAGCTCACCACCATCGAGGTCGCGCGCTTTGGCATCTTCCTCGCCGCCCCGCCGGGCCTCGTTGCAGCCAGCGAGTCCCTGGATTGGGAGGCCCTCGCAGAGCTGCCCTGGATATGCCCGACCGCGAGCACGTGCTGCGGGCGGGCCGCAGAGACATTGTTCGAGATTCACCAGATCCGTCCGAAGCGCGTCATCCACATCGATCGCGAGAACGTCACGCGGACCTTGATCGCAGGTGGCGTCGGGGTCGGGCTCCTCCATGCCGATACGGCGAAGGACGCCGAAGCGAGCGGAGAGGTCGAGCTCCTCTGCGAAGCGCAGAAGCTGGTGCGCGTCCTCTTCGTGCACCTCGCGAGCCGCGCTCAGGATCCGGTGTTGAGCGCCGCGACCTCGATCGTGCGCGCCCCGCCGTGAGACGAGTCCCTGACCGGATTTTCTGCGAAGATCGCGCGAGACGATGAAGAAGAGGACCAAGAAGAACAAAGCCGTGTTCCCGGGCACCCACGAGGAGAGGGTGCCGCTGCTCGAGAAGCGGCGCGACGCGAAGATGTCACGCGACGCGCACGCCTACGTCCGCGGGAGCACGGCGCGCTTCTACGAATGGCTCGCGTCGCGCGAGGGCCGTTCGCTGCCGTCCGGACCCCTGGTGTGGATCTGCGGCGATGCGCACGTCGGCAACATGGGGCCGATCGCGCGAAGCGACGGCGAGGTCGCGGTCGAGATCCGCGATCTCGACCAGACCGTCGTCGGCAATCCCGTCCACGATCTCGTGCGGCTCTCGCTCTCGCTCGCGATGGCGGCGCGCAGCTCCGATCTACCCGGCGTGGTGACGGCGCTCCTCATCGAGGAGCTCATGACCGGCTATCTCGAGGCGCTCGGCGGCCGGCCCCCCGCCTCGACGAGCGCCGAGAGCGCGGCGGTGCGCTTCGTGGTTCGCGAGGCGAACAAGCGGGGCTTCCGCCATCTCCATCGCGAGCGACTCGGCGACTCGGGCGCCATGAAGCTCCGCCTGGGAGACCGCTTCTGGCCGTTGTCCGAGGACGAGCGTCACGATGTCGAAGCGTTCCTCGACCGCGAGCGAATCCACGGGCTCGTCACGCTCCCCGATCACCGCGAGGACGACGCCGAGCTCCACGTGGCAGACGCCGCGTTCTGGGTGAAGGGCTGCAGCTCGCTGGGGCTGTGGCGTTGCGCGGCGCTCGTCGACATCGTCGGCGCCAAGGGGCGCTCCGGATTCTGCCTGCTCGACATCAAGCAGGCGATCGCACCGCTTGCGCCGCGCGCAAAGGGATCCAAGCTGCCCACGCACTTCGGTGAACGCGTCGTCGAGGGCGCACGCGCGCTGTCGCCGGTGCTCGGCCATCGCATGGTGTCGGGCACCATCGCGGGCCGCGCGGTCTTCGTGCGCGAGCTCCTGCCGCAGGATCTCAAGCTCGAGCTGGAGATGCTCGACGAGAGCGAGGCGCGCGCGACGGCGCGCGCGCTCGCGCGACTCCTCGGTACCGCACACGTCCGTCAGATGGACATCGGGCATCGCCGCGCCTGGGTGAAGAGCCTGCGCGCGGCCACCTCGAAGAGCTTGCACGCGCCGAGCTGGCTCTGGCAGGCAGTCATCGATCTCGTGGCCATCCACGAGCGCGCGTACCTCGAGCACTGCCGCTACCACGCGCTCGCGCAAGCGCGGACGTAGCGCGTGAGAACATCGCGCGCCGTGACTGGCCCCGACGAAGAAGAGCTCCGGCGCGAGCGAATGCGGCTCGCGGGATGGGCGCTCGCGTACTTCGCTGCGCATGTGATCGGCGTGGCGTTCGCCGATCCCGTGCGGCGGGTCGCGGCGATCTGGCCGGCGAGCGGCATCGGCGTCGCCGCGCTGCTCTCGATGCCTCGCCGGCGCTGGCCGGTCACGCTCGTCGTGCTCGGCGGAGTGGGCTTCGTCACGAACGTGTTCCTGCAACACGCGCTGGCGATGAGCCTCGGATTCCTCGTCGCGAACGTCGCCGAGCTATTCCTCGGCGCATGGCTCGTGATGCGCCTTTGCCGGCGTGACGTGACGTTCACTCACGTGGACGAGGTGCTCGCGCTCACTGCCGCCGCGATCGCTGCGAACACGCTGGTCGGAGTCCTGGGCGCGGGAGCGCCATGGTTCTTCGAGCACGCGCCGTTCTGGCCGACGTACTGGACCTGGTGGGGAACGAATGTCCTCGGGACGATCCTCGTCGCACCGCTCGCCATCGTGTGGACTCGGGCGCCCGAGCCGGAGCAGCCTCCACGCCGCGCAGAGACCTTGCTCTTCGGCATCGCGTGGTGCGCCAGCGTATGGATGACCACGTTTGCGACGACCTTCGACGGACCGTTCGCCCCGCGACGGTACATGCTGCTGTGTCTGGTGCCTTGGCCCGCGCTCCGCCTCGGCCTGCGCACCGTCACGATCGCGATGATCGCGCTCGGCGCGGCGGTGAGCTCGGCGGTGGTGTCCGGGAGCATCCACCCCGACTTCGGGAACAGGAACCTCGCCGATGCGATGATCGAGGTCCAGGTCTACGTCGGCATCGCGACCGTGACCGGTTTGCTGCTCGTCGCACGGACCAGCGAGGCGCGTCTCGCGCGCACGGCGAAGTTTTTGAGCGCTTCGCACCTCACGCTCGCCCTGGAAGCGGCGCAGATGGGGACCTGGTCGTGGGACGTCGCTGGCGGCGCGATCCACTGGTCGGACCGCGTCGTGCGCATGTTCGGCGTCGAGCCCGGCGGTTTCTCGGGAAGCTTTCCGGACTACGTCGCGCTCATCCATCAGGACGACCGAGCCATCGTCACGTCGGAGATCGAGCGCGCGCTCCAGAGCGGCTCGAGCGACTATGTCGTCCAGCACCGCATCGTGTGGCCGGACGGCACCGTGCGCTGGCTGGCGTGTCGCGGCCGCGTCGACCGCGACGGGCTCGGCAAGCCGATCCGCATGGCCGGCACGGTCGTCGACATCACCGATCAGCAGCACGTCGCGGAGCGCCTTCGGCAGACGCAGAAGATGGAGGCGATCGGCCAGCTCGCTGGAGGGGTCGCCCACGACTTCAACAACATCCTCGCGGCGATCCTGACGCAGGCAGAGGTCGCGCGGCTCCGTGCGCCGGTGGAGGACCGCCCGCTGCTCGGCGAGATCGTGGCCGCCACCGAGCGCGGCGCGGCGCTCACGCAGCAGCTCCTGGCGTTCGCGCGGCGTCAGGTCCTCCAGCCGAAGCCGCTCGATCTCAACGACGTGGTGTCCGACATCGCGACCATGCTGCGGCGACTCCTCGGCGACGACATGCGCATGCACGTCGAGCTCTGGAGAGCGCCGCTCATCACGCGCGCCGATGCCGGCATGCTGGGGCAGGTGCTCGTCAACCTCGCGCTCAATGCGCGCGATGCGATGAGGCCCGGCGGCGCCGATCTCACGATCTCCACGGCGGAGACCGTCGTCGAGACCGAGGACGGCCTGGGCGCTCCGCCTGGCACCTACGCGATGATCCGCGTCGCAGACACCGGGTGCGGTATCGCGTCCGAGCACCTCGGCCGGCTGTTCGAGCCGTTCTTCACCACCAAGGAGCCGGGCAAAGGAACTGGGCTCGGGCTCTCCACGGTCTTCGGCATCGTGAAGCTCCATCGCGGCTTCGTCCGCGTGACGAGCGAGGTCGGCAAGGGCACGACGTTCGAGATCCTCCTACCTCCGAGCGACGAGGCGATCGCCGCGCCCTCCGTACCGCCGGTCATGCCCGAGCGCGCGGGCGAGCGGGAGACGATCCTCCTCGTCGAGGACGATCCCAACCTGCGCAAGACGACGCGCATGCTCCTCGAGATGAGCGGCTACGTCGTCCTCGAAGCGGGGAACGGCGTCGAAGCGCTTCGTGTCTGGGACGAGCACGGCGATCGGATCGGGCTCGTGTTCACGGACATGACGATGCCGGAGGGCCTCGACGGCCGCCAGCTCGTCGCCGAGCTACGCAAGCGGAGACCGGGGCTGAAGGCGATCCTCACGAGCGGCTACAACTCCGATCTGAGCGGCCGCGAGCTCGACGCAAGAGAGCGCTTCTTGATGAAGCCGTGCCCGGTCCCGGAGCTCCTCGAAGCGGTGCGCGGCGCGCTGGATGCGTGATGTGCACTCGATTTCGCGTACGCTGAAACGCGAACCCGGAACATGACGACGATCGCGGGCCGCTTCGAGATCGAGTCGGTCGCGGGTACGGGGGGCATGGGCGTCGTCTATCGCGCGCGCGATCTCGGGTCGCCCGCGCATGACACCGTCGCCCTCAAGGTCGTGAGCGGCGCTGCTGGCGTTCCAGAGAGCCACGATGAGAATGTTGCCTCCGGGTCGCGGGGCCGCGGGCGTCAGCATGTCGCTGGCCGAGCTCCTGGTGCTCGAGGGCCACGTCGACGAGGCTGCCCGGGAGGTCGCGCTCGGTCTCCCGATGGCGTCGAACACGCCGGCGTATCGCTGCGTGCTGCTGGCGGTGTCGTCGTCGATCAAGCTGCGGAGAGACGACGTCGCGGGAGCGCTCGACGACTCGGCGCGTGCGATGGAGTACGCCGCGCGAGCGGTAGCGATCGGCAATGCCTACACGCCGTGCCTGGCGCGCCACGAAGCGCTGCGCGCGGCGGGGATGGCCGAGGAGGCACGCGCGGTCGTGCGCGAAGGAGCAGCGACGCTCTGGCGACGAGCGGGAAATCTCGGAGCGTATGGCCCCGTGTATCTCGAGCATGGGTGGAGGACCGCCGAGCTGATGAAGCTCGCGGTCGCCGAAGGCGTGGACCCGCGTACGCCAGCGACTCGCTGACGAGCGGCGCCGCTCAGGGTGACCAGACCTCGCCGGTCTCGCACGAGACGTGGCGCATCGAGACACGCCGGTCGCGCACGTCGAGGACACCGAACACGATCGGCAGGTGGAACCGGCGCGGGCCGATGGAGCCCGGATTGAACACCGTCAGGTCGCGATCACGACCGATGAACGGAACGTGGGAATGGCCGCACACGACGATCGCGCTGCCCTCCGCACGCGCCATGCGCGCCGCCTCCGCGCGCAGCTTCGGCCCGTAGACCGCGATGTGCAGGAGCAGGATCTTGAACAGGCTCTCGCCGTCTTCGCAGACGTCGAGGGTGAGCGCGTCGGGGAGGTCGGCAGCGTGGACATCGATGTTGCCGCGCACTGCGGAGACGGGGGCGATCGCGCCGAGCGCATCGAGCACCTCGAGGTTCCCGATGTCGCCCGCATGAAGGATGCGGTCGGGACGAAGCTCCGCGAGGAGCTCGGCGGTGCGCGGATGAGGAGCACCGTGGGTGTCGGCGACGACGGCCAGGCGCAGCGCGCCGTCATGCAGCTCCACGCTCTCGTGCGCGCGCAGGAAGCGGGATTTCCCGGCCGCCGAGGACTTCGCCATCGCGTGGGGAGCGTAGCTGACGGGACGGAAGGAAATCGCGCGCCGCGCGTATCATGCCTCGCCATGAACTCCCGCGTGCTCCTCGCTGCGACTGTCGCGCTCGTCGCCCTCGTCCTCGGCTCGACGGGCTGCTCGGGCGGAAGCACCCTGGGAACCGGCGACGGCGGCAGCGGCGAGGGGACGAGCGGCTCCTCGTCGTCGACCGGCACCAGCGGCGCCCCGGCGAAGGACGGAACGAGCGGCACCGGCTCGAACGGTGGAACCGCATCGAACCAGCCCGCCCCCTCGCCCTCGTCGCCCCCTCCGAGCGACGAGCCTGCTCCGGGCCCGGGCACCGGCACCGGCGGCAGCACCGGCCCGCGCCCCGAGTGCGTGGCGTTCGCGAATCATCAGTGCGCCTGTTACGGCTCGCACGCGTCGGCGACGTGCACGACGGACCTCGCCTCGGGCTGCACGGACGGCGTGAAGCTCTGCGCGAGCCAGCTCGATTGGTACAACTGCGTGACGGCAAACGCCTGCGGAACGAACGCGTGCGCCGCGCTCGGCAAGGGCTGCTGACCGGGCTTGCGCTGCCCGACCACTGAACGTAAGATCAGTGGTCCCATGACCGCTATTTCTCCTCCCGTGCAGACCGTTCTCGATCTCTTCGCCACCGATCTCGCCGACGTTCGATTCGGTGATCTCGATGCTTCCGCGCTCGCACGCATCGCCGGCGACGTGCAGGCCGCATCCGAGGCCGTCGTCGCCGCCCAGCTCGCGCTCGACGTCGCGCGCGGCGCGCTGCACGAGCGCCAGGAGATGCTCCTCCAGCAAGCGCAGCGCGCGCTCGCCTACGCGCGCGTGTATGCCGAGGCCGACGTCGGGCTGACCGCGCGCCTCGATGCCATCACGCTGCCGCGCGGCTCACGTCGTGCTCGCTCCGAGACGAGCGCAAACACGAGCGGCGCCGAGGCCGAATCGCTCGTGCTCACCTCCGAAGGCGAGCCGGTACGCCGCCCGCGCGGTCGTCCGCGAAAGCTCCCCATCGCGAACGAGCTCGTCTAGAGCCGGCTCGCGGTTCGCTCACGGTTGGCTCACGGTTGCCAGCCCCACAGCACGAGCTGGTAGGGCACCACGGCCGTAGCGTTCGTCGTTCCATCGAGCGGCGCCGTGCCTTGCAGACCGCCGCCCGCGCGTAGCTCGCCGCTCGCGGTGAAACCGACGCTCTCGATGCCGATGGCATCGTTCACGTTCTGCGACGCAAACCCCTTCGTCCAGAGCACGCTGCCGCCGGCAGCGAGCTTCACGGCGAAGCTCCCCCACCCCGTATCGACCGGCTGCGGCGGGCTCGGGACGGCGAGGCCGTCCACCTTCGTATCGATCGAACGGTTCAGCCCGACGACGGCGACCTGCCCGTACGCGTCGAACGCGACCCCGCGCGCGTCCTCGGCTCCCTTGTCTCCGCTTCCGCCGATCTGCTTCTGCCAGAGCGGCGTGCGGTTCGTGGCGTCGAGCACGATGACGAAGGCGTCGCCCGCGTTGGAAGCCCCGACGGGGGCGAGCGATCCGATGCCGAAGTCGACCGAGCTCGAGATCACGCCGGCGATGGCGACCTTCTTCCCGTCGTCGGACACGGCGAGCGCGCGTGCGGTGGCGCCGCCGGTGCCGAGGAATTTCGACCAGACGATCTTGCCGTCGGCCGCGGCGAGCTTGGCCACGAACGGCACCGCGGCCCCGGCCGCACCGGGCTTCGCGAGGCTCGCGCCGGTCAGCTTGTCGGCGAGTGTCGTCGACGTGATCTGACCGAGAACGAGCACGTCTCCGCTCGGATCGGCAGCGAGCGCGCTCAGTGAATCCGCGCCGGCACCGGTGAAGAAGTTCGCCCATTTCACCGCGCCGAGAGCGTCGAACATGACGACCGCGAGATCGTTCGTCCCGCCCGCGACGCCGGACATGTAGCTGGTCGAGCCGGCCATCGTTCCCACGCTGATGGTGGCGCCGTCGACCGTGCAGCCGACCGCGACGCCCGCGGCAGTGGCCGCGATGCCCGCGCACGTCGTGTTGTAGTCCGCGACGCTCGTCTTGATGGTGCGCGCCCAGCTCGGCGCGCCGTCCGCGTCCTTCAGGCTCGCCACGAAGCCGGCGCGATTCGTTCCGACACGCTGCAAGGTGTCGGTCCCGAACACGACCGCGTCGGTGTCGAAGACTCCGGTGACGTACGCGTTCGTAGCGCTCGCGGCGACGGCGCCGGGGCGCACGCTCGGATTTCCACCGGTGCCTGCGAAGCTCTTCGCCCACGACGCGTTCCCGGCAGCGTCGAGCTTGAGGACGATGGCCGCATTGGCGGCAGGCAGAGAGACGCCGTCGATGGTGAGCGCGCCGACGCCCAGCCCCGCGGCGTAGGTGGCCTCGCCGCGCACGGCGATGGTGCCGGTCTCGTAGAGCCCGGCGTACGTCTTCACGAGCTTGTGCGTGCCGACCGATGCGGGAGGGGCTCCATCGACGCCAGCGTCCGTGCTGGTCGCGGAGTCGCCGCCACCACCGGAGTCGGTGCCGGTCGACGTCGAGGTGTCCGAGCCCGCCGCGTCGGGCGTGATCGTTCCGGGCGGCGCCGACGAAGCCTCGTCGCCGACGCACGCGGCAAGCGAAGCGAGAGCGAGCACACTGACGAGCGACGAACCAAGCGCGAGACGGACTGGATGGCGCATCACCACAGGCTAACGACGGTGACGCCGGCTCCTCGTTGAGCGTTTCATGAGCAGTGCATGAGCGCGGAATTGCTCCGGGAAGCAGAAACCGCACGAAGTGCCTTGCCGATGCCGGGTCGCATGTCACATACGGGTCCGTATGTTTTTACATACGAGCTCGTATGTCAGGAGGACCCCCATGCTTCGACACGCTTCCATCGCTGCGTTCGCCCTGCTCACCACCGTCGGCTGCGCCGCGAGCACCGATCAACCCGCAGACGAAGGGGCGGTCGAGGAGACCTCCGCCGATCTCGTTTCCTGCGGCTGGCTCGCCGGCGGCAGCTGCCAGAATCTCCCCTTCGGTGACTGGCGGTCTCCGCACTTCTGGGCGGACGTCTATCTCGCGAAGTACGCGATGCAGCGGAAGGCCTTCAACGAGCACATCGAGCCGGGCCCGGCGCCGCTCGCGAAGGCGCGGACCGTCGTGCTCGTCACGGGCGTGACCATCAAGGCAGCGTGGTTCGACGGCATCGCAGCGCGTCTGAAGCGCGATGGATTCCGCACCGTGACGTACGAGCCGCCCGCTCTGCTCAGCGGAGATCTGTTCCAGGCCTCCAGGGATCTCGGCGCATTCGTCGAGCGCGTGCAGCAGGAGAGCGGCGACGACACGGTCGACATCCTCGCGGAATGCACGGGCGGGCTCATCGCGCGCTACTACCTACAGTCGCTCGGCGGCGAAGCGCACGTGTCGCGCCTCGTCACGTTCGTGTCGCCGCAGCACGGCATCGGCCCGGTGCCGATCGTCGCGTTGATGACGGGCTGGCGAGCGCTCCACGATCTCTCGCCGGGCAGCCGGTTCCTGCACGCGCTCAATGACGCACCGCTACCGAAGCACGTGCCGATCACGTCGATCTACACGTGCACGGACGAGTACATCAAGCCGTACACGACGTCGTTCATCCCGGGCGCGACCAACGTGAACCTCTGCGGCCGCGGCTTCGTCGGTCACTTCCAGACCATGTACGACCCGTCGATCTACCTGATGATGCACGACGCGCTGGTGGCCGACGTCCCGAGCCCGTGAGCGGGGGGATGCCGCGAGACAGTGCCGAGGTGCGTCATTGGGGGCAGATGTGTGCACGCATCTTGCTGAAGCCTCGGTCGGGCGCACGACCCGAGGTTCCTCCCATGTCATCCCTCTCCTTCCGAGCACTCGCTTTCATCGCGCTTTCACTCATGATTTCCGCCTGCGGCGGCGCGCTGGGCGCCGCGCAGGGACCGGGAGAGGTGGGTAAGAAGGCCCCCCATCTCTCGATCCAGTCGCTGAACGGAAAAGGTGAGGTCTCCCTCAGCTCGCTCTCCGGCAAGGTCACCGTCGTCGCGTTCTGGGCGACCTGGTCCGAGCCCTCGAAGAAGGTGCTGACCCAGCTCGAGGAGCTGCGCGCGCGGAGCGGCGGCGGCATCGAGGTGATCGGGATCTCCGCCGACGACACGTCCGGCGGCGCGGCGGCCTTCGCGAAGGCGCAGGGCCTCTCGTTTCCCATCGCCTGGGACGAGAACCACTCGCTGATGTTTCGCTGGAGCGTGACGGAGATGCCGGCCACGTTCATCATCGACGGCAAGAGCCGGGTCCGCTTCGTCCACGAGCCCGAGAAGAACAAGGATCAGGCGGAGCTCATCGCACGTGAGGTCGCGCAGCTCTCCGACGAGAGCACGACTCCGGAGGCACGCGTCGCCCTGGCGGTCGCCGTCGTCGATCCGACGCCTCCGATGCCCGCCGCGCCTGCGACGCAAGCGCCCGCCGTGACGCCTGTGACGGAGGAGACGACCCCGCCGCCGGCGAGCGAAGCATCGCAGTCGAAGCCTCGAACGAAGGCGAGCGCCGCGAAGAAGGCGCCCGCGAAGAAGGCGCCCGCGAAGAAGAAGGGCTAGCCGCTCGCGCCGTCCACGAAGGCGATGCGCTTCCTCGACACGAGCAGCTACCCCACCGCTCCCTGACCTCGGCTCTCGTCGCGAGCAGACCGCGAGCACGTCGCCCCTCGAGACATGCCACGCGACGCGTGCCCCAATCCAGCAAGAACAGGATCATCTCGAGGAGGCGTGGGACCGGCGGAAGCAGGAGCGGTGGGATCGCGCGGAGGCGCAGCCCGTAGACGATCGGCACGGCGCCGTCCGTGCTCTCGCGCACCCAGCCGCGCCGCTCGTAGTAGGCATGCGCGCCGCTGAACGCCTCCGTCGTCGTGAGACGGAGGCTGTCATAGCCGCGCGTCCTCGCGACCTCGGTCGCGCGATCGATCAGCATCGTGCCGACGCCACGACCGCGGTGCGTTCGCTTCACGAAGAGCTTGAGGAGCTCGCCGCCTCCGCCCGCGAGCGCAGCGACCACGATCGCGAAGCCGACGATCTTCCCGCCGAAGACCACCACGAAGTCATCCCTCGAGCGCTCTCGCTCGCCGAAGGTCGCGAGGTCGACGTCCAGGTGCGGCGCCTCCACAGCCGCGAGGCCGTGCTCGACGACGATCGCGACGAACAACTTCCGGACGATGCGCGCGTCGGCCGGTCGGCCGCGCCGCAACGAGTACTTCAGCATCCCCACTCCTCGTCCCGACGCTGGCCGGGCGCTCGTCTCCGAGCATAGCGACGGAATCCGCGCGATCGGCCGCGA